>JAGQSL010000021.1:2495-14199 GCA_020439525.1 Acidimicrobiales bacterium
TCGACCACGGGGCCGACATCCGCACTGTGCAGGAGCTGCTGGGCCACGCCTCGATCAGCACCACGCAGGTGTACACGCTGGTGTCCGGGGAGCGGCTGCGCGCCGTGTACCGCACGGCCCATCCTCGCGCCGTCGCTGGATAGCCTGAGCCCATGGCCACCGATCCGACCACCGTCCGCACCGACCTGGCGTCCGAGCGCGACGACCTCGAGCGGCGCCTCGCCGAGCTGACGGCCGACGGCTCGGCGGCGCCCGACTTCGACGAGAACTTCGCCGACTCGGCCCAGGTCACGGCGGAGCAGGTCGAGAACGCCACCCTGGCCGCCACGCTGCGCGACCAGCTGAGCGACGTGGAGGACGCCCTGGCCCGGATCGACGCCGGCACCTACGGGAGCTGCGAGGTGTGCGGCGCGGCCATCGCACCGGCCCGCCTCGAGGCGATGCCCGCGACCCGGTTCTGCATCGATCACGCCTGATGGCCGGAGCCGCCCACCTGGTGAAGCGGTTCTTCGGTTCCGTCCTTCCGATCGGCCCGAGCGCGGCCGACGACGCGTGGGCGCGCACCCACCTCCTCGACGCCGAGCAGGACGTGTGGGCGCGCATGTCGCGGGTCGATCGGCGCCACGCGGCGGGTGTCGCCCGGCGCGTCGAGCGCGCCCTGGGCGACGAGGCGTCGCGCCCGGTGCTCGCCGCCGCGCTCTTGCACGACTGCGGCAAGGTGGTCTCGGGCCTCGGCACCTACGGGCGGGTGATCGCGACGCTCTCGGTGCGCCTGGCCGGGCGCGACATCGCCGAGGCGTGGACCGAGACGAGCGGGTTCACCCGGCGGGTGGGCCTCTACGTGGAGCACCCCCGCCTCGGCGCTGACCTGCTGGGGATCGCCGGGTCTGCACCCCTGACGGTGGCCTGGGCCGCCGAGCACCACCTCCCGCCCGAGGACTGGACGGTGCCGCGCCCCATCGCCGAGGCGCTCAAGGCGGCCGACGACGATTGAGGGGGGTCAGCCCCGTTCGAGCAGCCCGAGGGCGTCGCGGGCGCGCGCCAAGGTGGCCGCGGCTCGCTCCGACGCCTTGTTCGCGCCGATGGCCAGGAGCCGGAGGGTCTCGGCCGGGTCGGCCTCGAGCTCGCGGAACCGCGCCTGGATCGGTTCGAGCAGCTCGATGACGGCCGCCGCCGCATCCGACTTGAGCGGGCCGTACTGCTCGTAGCCGGCGGCGGCGTCCTCGGGGCTGCGCCCGGTGCACGCACCGAGGATCGACAGCAGGTTCGAGACCCCCGGCTTCGCCGCGACGTCGAAGCGGACGTCGGCATCGTTGTCGGTGACGGCGCGCTTGATCTTCTTCTCGATGGCCTTCGGCTCGTCGAGCAGCAAGATGGTCCCGGCCGTGGAGGCCGCCGACTTCGACATCTTCGACGTCGGATCCTGCAGGTCCATGACCCGAGCGCCCGATGCTGGGAAGGTGGCCCGGGGCACGGTGAAGGTGGCGCCGTAGCGGGCGTTGAAGCGCTCGGCGAGGTCGCGGGTCAGCTCGACGTGCTGGCGCTGGTCGTCGCCCACCGGCACCTCGTCGGCGTCGTAGAGCAGGATGTCGGCGGCCATCAGCGCCGGGTAGGTGAACAGCCCGGCGGACACGAAGCCGGCCCGCGCCGACTTGTCCTTGAACTGGGTCATGCGGCTCAGCTCGCCGTGGGCGGCGGTGCACTGCATGATCCACGCCAGCTCGGCGTGCTCGTGGACGTGGGACTGCACGAAGAGCGTGCAGATCTCGGGATCGAGCCCGACGGCCAGGAGGATCTGGGCCAGGCGCAGCGACGAGCGGCGCAGCTCGGCCGGGTCTTGGGGGATGGTGAGGGCGTGCAGATCGACCACGCAGTAGAGGCTCTCGGCCCGGTGCTGCTCGTCGACCCAGCGCACCATCGCTCCGAGCACGTTGCCGAGGTGGACGTCGCCGGTGGGCTGGATGCCGGAGAACACGCGGGTCATGGCGGGCGAGCCTAGGGTCCACCACCTGGTGCGACGGAACCGGTAAGGGAACCCCTGGACGAAACCACATCGGTGTAACTACGCTGGCACCCGATGGCGTACGAGGTGCAGACCGAGGTGTTCGAGGGGCCGTTCGACCTGCTCCTGCACCTGATCCTGAGCCAGCAGGTGGAGCTCTACGAGATCTCCCTGTCCACCATCGTGGACGCCTACCTCGCCGAGCTCGAGCGCATGGAGGTCCTCGACCTCGAGGTGGCCACGGAGTTCCTGCTCATCGCGGCGACGCTCGTCGAGCTGAAGACCCGCCGCCTGCTGCCCGAGGATGCCGACGTCGACCTCGACGACGAGCTGGCGCTCTGGGAGGAGCGAGACCTGCTGCTCGCCCGCCTGGTCGAGTGCAAGACGTTCAAGGACGCCGCCCGGCTGCTGTCCATGCTCGCCGACGACGCCGCTCGCTGCTTCCCCCGCACCGCCGGCCTCGACGAGCGCTTCGTCGACCTGGCCCCCGACCTGCTCGCGGGCGTGACCCCGATCGACCTCCGGGCTGCCTTCCTCCGGGCCATCGAGCCCAAGCCGGTGCCCACGGTCCGACTCGACCACGTGGCGCCCGCCCGCCTGAGCGTCACCGAGGCCTGCCAGGAGCTCCTCGAGGAGCTTCCCCTCGTGGGCCGCACGACGTTCCGAGCGCTGACCGACGCGTTCGTGGAGCGCCTCGACGTGATCGTGCGGTTCCTGGCCGTCCTCGAGCTGTTCAAGCAGGGCGCCGTCGACCTCGACCAGGCCGGCACCTTCGGCGAGCTCACCATCACCTGGCTGGGTGGCGCGGACGAGGGCGACGGTTCCGTCCTCGCCGGCCTCGCCGACCGGGTCGACGCCTACGAGGGGTAGCCCGCCGATGTCCACCGAAGCGGCCCGGGCCATCGAGGCCATCCTCATGGTCGCCCAAGAGCCCGTCGAGACCCACCTGTTGGCGCAGCTGCTCGAGGTGGCGCCCGGCGTGGTCGACCAGCTGTGCGACGAGCTGGCCACCGGCTACCAGGATCAGGGTCGCGGCTTCGAGCTCGTCCGCGTCGCAGGGGGCTACCGCATCCAGAGCGCGGCCGACCTCGCCGCCTACGTCGAGCGCTTCGCCCTGGAGGGCCAGAGCGCTCGCCTGTCCAACGCTGCCCTCGAGACCCTCGCCATCGTCGCCTACAAGCAGCCGCTGTCGCGAGCGCAGGTGGCCGCCATCCGCGGGGTGAACGTCGACGGCGTGATGCGGACCCTCCAGCAGCGCGGCTACATCGCCGAGGTCGGCCGCGACCGGGGCCCGGGCCAGGCCGCCCTGTTCGGCACCACCCGGGAGTTCCTCGAACGCATGGGCCTCGACCGCATCGAGGACCTGCCCGACATCGCCGCCCTGTTCCCCTCGGCCGAGGTCATGGAGGCGCTCGAGAAGACCCTCCGAGCCGAGCCCCCCGCGGAGCCCGAGCAGCCCGCGCTCGCGGCCGTCGACGACCCGGCCCCCGCCCCGCCGGCCGCGGGGGAGGGGCCGATCGCCCCCGACGAGATCCGGGCCATCGACGAGGCCCCGGCTCCCGAGCCCCCGTCGTGGGCGGTCGACGCCGCCGACATCGACGGCGACGGCGAGGCGGATCGCCACCCGGAGCCCTGATGGACGAGGGCGAGCGGCTCCAGAAGGTCCTCGCCCGCGTCGGCCTCGGCAGCCGCCGGACGTGCGAGGAGCTGATCGCCGAGGAGCGCGTGCGGGTGAACGGCGAGATCGCCGAGCTGGGTCGGCGGGTGCACCCCGACGTGGACCTCGTCGAGGTCGACGGCGCGCCCATCGGGATCCGTCCGGACCTCGTCCACTACCTGCTCAACAAGCCCGCCGGGGTGGTGACGACCGCGGCCGACCCCCAGGGGCGCCCGACCGTGGTCGAGCTCGTACCCGCCGAGCCCCGGGTCTTCCCGGTGGGTCGCCTCGACCTCGACACCGAGGGCCTGCTCCTGCTCACCAACGACGGCGAGCTGGCCAACCGCATCGCCCACCCGTCCCACGGCGTCGACAAGGAGTACCTCGCGCAGGTGCGCGGCACCCCCTCGCGGGCGGCGCTGCGCGCCCTGCGCGAGGGCGTCGAGCTCGACGACGGGCCCACGGCGCCCGCCCAGGCCTCGCTCACGGCCGAGGGCCTGGTGAAGCTCACGATCCACGAGGGCCGAAACCGCCAGGTGCGGCGCATGCTCGACGCCGTCGGCCACCCGGTGGAGCGCCTGATCCGGACCCGGATCGGGCCGGTGGCCGACCGGCGCCTGGCCCCCGGCGCATGGCGGTCGCTCACGGGCGCCGAGCTGCGCGCCCTGGAGCGGGCGGTCGCCGACGCCGGGCGAATCACCTCCGGGCCCGGACGCGACGCCCGGTAGCATCGCCGCGATGCCCGCCACCGTCCGCGCCCTGCGCGGCGCCACCACCTGCGCCGCCGACACCCCCGACGAGATCGCCGGGCGGACCGTGGAGCTGCTCGAGGAGGTGTTCGCCCGCAACGGGGTCGACCACGACGACCTCATCAGCATCTGGTTCACGGCCACCGAGGACCTCGTGTCGGCCTTTCCGGCCACCGGGGCCCGGACCATCGGCCTGGGCGATGTCCCGCTGCTCTGCGCCCGGGAGATCCCGGTGGTGGGGAGCATGCCCCGCTGCGTCCGCGTCCTGATCCACCTGCACACCGAGCGCTCTCGCGACGAGCTGCACCACGTGTACCTGCACGACGCGCGCTCGCTGCGCGACGACCTCCCCAGCTAGCGCGCGATGGCCGACGTCGCCGGCGAGCGCCGGGCGTGCCTCATCGGGACCGGCCTGATCGGGGGATCCATCGGCCTCGGGCTGCGCGCCCAGGGCTGGCACGTGTCGGGCGTCGACCGGGATGCGGCCACCCAGGCCCGGGCGCTCGATCGCGGGGCGATCGACGCCACGGGCATCGATCCGGCGGCCGCCATCACGTTCGTCGCCGCCCCGGTCCAGCAGGTGGCCGACCTCGTCCGCCGGGCGCTCGCCGAGACCGCGGGCGCGGTCACCGACGTCGGCTCGGTCAAGGCGGGCATCGTCGACGAGATCGACGATCCTCGGTTCGTGGGCGGCCACCCGATGGCCGGCTCCGAGCAGCTCGGGATCGACGGGAGCGCCGCCGAGCTCTTCGAGGGCGCCGTGTGGGTGCTGACCCCCGTGGCGGGCACCGACGCCGACGCCCACCAGCTGGTCCGCTCGGTCGTGCGGTCCCTCGGGGCCGACGTCGTCGAGCTCCCGCCCGAGCGCCACGACGCGCTCGTGGCGGTGGTCTCGCACGTGCCCCACCTCACCGCCGCCGCGCTGATGACGATCGCCGACGAGCGCGCCGACGAGCACGCTGCGCTCCTGCGGCTCGCCGCCGGCGGCTTCCGAGACATGACCCGCATCGCCGCCGGCACGCCGACCATCTGGCCCGACATCTGCGCCGAGAACCGCGTCGCCATCCTCGACGCGATCGACCAGGTCCGCGGCCAGCTCGACCACCTTCGATCGCTGGTGGAGGTCGGCGACCGCGGCGGGCTGCTCGAGGTCCTGGAGCGGGCGCAGGGGGCCCGCCGCAACCTCCCCGGTCGGGCCGTCCAGCCCGAGGCGCTCGCCGAGCTGCGGGTGCCGATCCTCGACCGCCCCGGTGGCATCGCCGAGGTGTCGACGCTGGCCGCCGAGCTCGGCGTCAACATCTCCGACCTCGAGATCGCCCACTCCAGCGAGGGCGAGCGGGGGGTGCTCATCCTCGTGGTCGATCGCGACGGGGCCGAGCCCCTTCGCGCCGGCCTGGCCGCGCTCGGCTACCGGCCGATGGTCGCGCCCCTCCGATGACCGGGCCCGCGGAGCTCCGGGCGCTGGCCGACCCGTATCCGGTCGATCCCATCGTCGGGCCGCTCGACGCCACCGTCGTGGTCCCGGGCTCCAAGTCGATCACGAACCGGGCCCTCGTGTGCGCGGCCCTCGCCGACGGGACCAGCCACCTCGAGGGGGCGCTGGTGGCCGACGACACCGAGGCCATGGTCGGGGTGCTGCGCGCGCTGGGGCTCGAGGTCGACGTCGACGCCCAGGGCGCGCCCGGCGGCGTCGGGCCAGCCATCGAGGTCGTCGGCTGCGCTGGGGCGCTGCCCGGCACCGATGCGCTCCTCGACGTCCGCCAGAGCGGCACCACGGCACGGTTCCTCCTGCCGCTGCTGTCGCTCGGCCACGGCGCCTACCGCGTCACCGCGCACCCGCAGATGCAGGCCCGGCCGATGGGGGAGACGTTCACGGCGCTCCGGTCGCTCGGAAGCGGGATCGAGGAGCAGGGCGCCACCGGGTCGCTGCCGGCCACCGTGTCGGGTGGGGCGCGCAGCGGCGTGGTGCGGCTCGCGGGCGACGTCTCGAGCCAGTTCCTCTCGGGCCTGCTGCTGTCGGGCCCGTGCCGCCCTGACGGCCTCGTCGTGGAGCTCACGACCGAGCTCGTGTCACGGCCCTACGTGGAGCTGACCATCGCGGTGATGGGTGCGTTCGGTGCGTCCGTCGACCAGCTCGACGAGCGCACGTTCGCGGTCGCCCCCGGCGGCTATCGGGCCACCACGCATCGCGTCGAGCCCGACGCGAGCGCTGCGTCGTACCCGCTCGCCGCGGCCGCCGTCTGCGGGGGGCAGGTGACCGTCGCCGGGCTCGGGCCCGATGCCCTGCAGGGCGACGCCCGCTTCGCCGACGTCCTCGCCCTGATGGGCGCCTCGGTCCGGCGTGACGAGGTCGGCACGACGGTCGCCTTCGAGGCGGGTGGGCCCCTCCACGGGGGCGACTTCGACTTCACCCACATCTCCGACACGGCCCAGACCGCCGCCGTCCTGGCGCCCTTCGCCGACCGCCCCGTGCGCATCGGAGGCATCGGCTTCATCCGCCGCAAGGAGATCGACCGCGTGGCCGCCGTGGCCACCGAGCTGCACCGGGCCGGCGTCCGCGTCGAGGTGGACGACGACGGTTGGACGATCCACCCGGGCCCGGTGCGCCCGGCCACCTTCGAGACCTACGAGGACCACCGCATGGCGATGAGCTTCGCCCTGCTGGGGCTCCGCGCCGCCGGGGTGGCGATCGCCGGACCGGGCTGCGTCGCCAAGACGTTCCCGGGCTACTGGGCGATGCTCGAGGGTCTGCGGTCGTCGACGGGCGGCCGGTAGGGTTCGGCCCCGTGCCCGACTCCGAAACGATCACCGTCATCGCCATCGACGGCCCTGCCGGCTCCGGCAAGTCCACCGTGGGCCGCCGCCTCGCCGAGCACCTCGGCCTCGACTACCTCGACACGGGCGCGATGTACCGCGGGGTGACCTTCGCGGCGCTGCGCCGGGGGATCGACCCGGCCGATGCCGCCGACGTGGCCCGGCTCGCCGAGGCGGTCGAGCTCGACGTGACGGGCGGGATCGTGCTGGTGGACGGCGTCGACGCCACCATCGAGATCCGAGGGCCCGAGGTCACCCGGGCCGTGTCGCTCGTCGCCGCCAACCCGGCGGTGCGCACCGAGATGGTCCGGCGTCAGCGAGCGTGGGCCGCCCAGCACGGCGGCGGGGTCCTCGAGGGCCGCGACATCGGCACGGTGGTGTTCCCCGATGCCGCGCTCAAGGTGTACCTCACCGCATCGCCGGAGGTCCGAGCCCAGCGTCGGGCCAAGGAGGTGACCGACCTCGACTACGCGACGGTCGCCGCCGACATCGCCCGGCGCGACGCAGCCGACCAGGGCCGCGAGGCGAGCCCGCTCACCGAGGCGGCCGATGCCCTCGTGGTTGACACGAGCGACCTCGCGATCGACGAGATCGTGGCCGACCTGGTGCGCCGGCTGCCGTGACCGCCCCGAACGACCACACCCGCCCAGGCACCCGGGGCGAGCTGCTGTTCTACGCCGTGGTGCGGGCCGTGCTGGTGGGGCTGTGCCGGCTCTGGTTCCGGGTCCGGGCCAGCAGCACCGAGCACGTCCCCGCCTCGGGTCCCTACATCCTGGCGCCCGTGCACCGCTCGAACCTCGACTTCGCCCTGGTGCTCGTGTGCTCCAAGCGACGGCTGCGCTACCTGGCCAAGGACTCGCTGTGGAAGGGCGGCGGCTTCTGGGCGAAGGTGTTCACGGCGCTCGGCGGGATCCCCGTGGCGCGCGGCACCGCGGATCGAGAGGCGCTGCGCACGTGCGTCGAGGTCATCGAGGCGGGCGAGCCGCTGGTGATCTTCCCCGAGGGCACCCGCCAGCTCGGCCCCGAGGTGCAGGACCTCTTCGACGGCCCGGCGTTCGTCCAGAGCCGCACCGGCGTCCCCATCGTCCCCGTGGGCATCGGTGGATCCGAGGCGGCGATGCCGAAGGGCGCGAAGTTCATCAAGCCGCACAAGGTGACGGTGGTGGTGGGCCCGGCGCTCCCGTTCGAGGAGCACGAGGGCTCGAAGGCCAAGCGCGCCGCGATCCGTGCGCGCACCGCGGAGCTCCACACCGTCCTGCAAGGCCTCTTCGACGAGGCCCAGCGCCGCGCCGGCACCCCCAACCGGTCTCGCTGAAGCGCCGCCGCGCCCGACCTCAATAGCGGGGTGCGGCGAAGACCTCGCGGACCATCGGCTCGAAGTGCTCGAGCGGGTAGGTTTCGCCGTCGGGGTCGAAGGCGACCTGGTCCCACTCGTCGGCGAACAGGGCGGCGAGGTCGAAGAACTCCTCGCCCTCGTACCGGTCGCGGGCGTTGGGGTCGGCCCCGAAGTGGGCGTAGTAGTGCTTGCCCTGGAAGTCCTGGTGGACCCGGATGGCGTCGTAGACCTCGCGCCGCACGTAGGGCTTGAGGATCTCGGCGGCGATCCCGGGGTGGTTCATCACGCTGATGAGCTTGCCGATGTCGTGGCAGAGCGCCGCCACGATCATCTCCTGGTCGGCCCCGGCCTTCTCGGCGAGGGTCGCGGTCTGGAGCGCGTGGACCTTCTGGTTGGTGCTGAACCCGTCGGTGATGGCCTCGAGGCGCTCGATCATCCCCAGCACCTCGTCGGCCACCCTCGGCTGGTTGGCCATCGTCTCGGCGCCGATGACCGCCCACTGCTCGGCGGTCGACTCATCCATCCGCGTGAAGCTGCCCATGGGCCCAGTCTGCCTCAGAGCGACGCGAGCACGTCGGGTGCCCATCGGCCAGACTGTCGAGCGTGGAGCAGGAGGGCGGACGTGAGGTGGCGCACTTCCTCCATGAGATCGGCCACCTGCGTCGCGTCGGCCGGTCGGGATGGGACCTCGCTGGGCTGGCGCGGGAGTCCGTCGCCGAGCACTCCTTTCGCACTGCCGCGATCGCAGCGATCCTCGCCACTACCGCCGGAGCGTCGCCTTCGCGGTGTGCGCTCCTGGCGGTCGCTCATGATCTTCCCGAGACGCGTCTCGGAGATCACCACCACCTCGCCCAGAGGTATGTCGAAGGACGCGAGCGGGCCACGGAGCGCGCCGGAGAAGCGCAGCGAGCTCGGTTGCCTGCGCCCATGGGCGAGCTCTTCGATTCGAATGCGTATTCGGATCGTGAGCGATCGATCGTCGCCGACGCTGACACGCTCGACGCGCTGCTGTTCATCCGCGAGGAGATGGACGTCACCTCCGAACTCGCGCAGAGGTGGTGCGACTACTTGATCCAGCGCCTGCGGACGGAGCCCGCGCGTCGCCTAGCCGACGAGATCGTCCTCACCAGCCCATCTGACTGGTGGCTCGAGGCGCTGGGCGAGCAGTAGGTGGTCGCCGTCGATCGACTCGAGCAGTACGACGAGGCCGAGCGACAACTTGCGAGGGAGCGCGCCCCACTTGCGGCCCCGAACGGGTTCATCGCCGACATGGCCCCAGTCTTCGACCACGATTCCAGCGATCGCATCGCGGTGATGCGGGCAGGCGCCCCATTGAGTGCCCTGATCATCTTCTACCGACAGACCGTGGTGTTCGTACCGCCCGCATCCGTTGCGAACCTCGAGCGGCGGTTCGCCATGACGTGGGATGCGCTGCTGACGCTGATCGATGCGGGGATCGTGCTCCCCGTCGTTGGAAATCCGGTCGAGTATGCCAACAAGCGGCACTTCGGCGACCTCTTCGACTACCGACCGCCGTCGGTCTGGTCTCGCGGCGACGAGCTGGCGCGGCGGTTCGCAGGCGGTGATGGCTACTGGGAGGAGGCGAGGTCGATCCTCCCACTCGACGAGATCGCCGCCTCCCGAGCTCTGAGGAGAAAGTGGCGTCAGCATCGCCCTGGCATCTCGGCCGATGCGCTGTCCGAACTCGTGAAGCACGAGGTCTGCACCAACTTCGTCGATCTGTGCGTCTTCGGCTATGCACCCCTCGCCCGCGACACCGTGAAGAGCGCACCCGCCGAGCTCGCCGCGATCCAACTCCTCGACCTCTGCGAGCTACTGGTCTATCCGACGCTCTTCGCCGGCCATGGGATCGCCAACTTCGGGGCCGACCGAGGCCCCCGGCTGGACCGAAAGAGGCTTGCACTCGTCGATGCCGGGCGGACCTCCGAGGTTCCCCGCACCGCCAGCATCCTCGCGTCCACGCTTGGCCTCGAGTTCCCGGCGAACGCATCGGTCGAGGCGATCCAGGAGATCCACCGCTCGGAGCTCGGACCGGCGCTGTGGTCGGCCGCCGGCTCCCTTGACGATCTCGTGTCCGGCGGCGACGAGCGCACGGAGCACGAGCGGGCGATCGCAGCAGAACTGGAGATCGCCTCCGCGCTCCGCGAGATCCGGTTGGCCGCCTTCACTCGCGACCGACTCGGACGCCGTCGCCGCATCGAGCGGACGTTCGACGCGGCGACCAAGCTGACGACTGCGGCAGCGATCGCCGCCGCCGCCTACGGGGCAGGCCTGGACGGAATCACCTCGGCGGCCACAGGTGCGAGCCTGGTCGGGTTCCTTTCCGTGATCGAGGCGCCGTCGGAGTGGATCCGTCGGTATGGCTCGACGATGGCCGACCGGGTGGTGCGGCGCGATGCGAGCCCGCTGGCGCAGCAGCTCTGGTGGACGGGCGGGAAGTCCCGCGAGGCGAGCGAGTGAACGTCAGAGCGACGCGAGCACGTCGGCCGCGTGGATGCTGCGCTCGTCGGCGGCCGGCCGGTCCGGCACCGAGCCCCCGAGCGAGAAGGTGGCCAGCACGTCGATGCCCGCCAGGAGGTCGCGCAGGTTGCGCGGGGTGGGGAAGTACTCGTCCTCGGTGGTGATCGCCACCTCCTCGACGCCCTCCGTGGGGGCCAGGGCCGCGAGCACCTCCTCCACCAGCGATTCGGGCGCCGAGGCGCCGGCGGTCACGCCGACCGTCCCCGACAGGTCGTCGGGGAGCTCGGCGACCGAGTTGATGCGGTGGACGCGATCGGCGCCGGCCTCGCGTGCGAGCTTCTCGAGCGCCACCGTGTTCGACGAGTTCGCCGACCCGATCACGACCACGGCGTCGCACCGTGGCGCGATCTCGGCGAGGGCGCCCTGGCGGTTCGTGGTGGCGAAGCAGAGGTCGGAGCGTCCGGGCGTCCACAGGTCGGGGAACCGCTCCCGGGTGGCCTCCAGCACGCCCTGCCAGTCGCGGTGGCTGAGGGTGGTCTGGGCGAGCATCGCCACCGGCTCGGTGAACGCCGGCAGGGCGTCGACCTCCTCGCGGCTCTCGACCCGGTGGATCGAGGCCGGTGCGACCGCCATGGTGCCGACCGCCTCCTCGTGGCCCTCGTGGC
>JAGQSL010000021.1:14251-14913 GCA_020439525.1 Acidimicrobiales bacterium
GGACCTTGGTGACGAGCGGGCACACGGCGTCGACCACGTAGCCGCCGTTGGCGCGGGCCGCGGCGACGACCTCGGGGGCCGAGCCGTGGGCCGACAGCATCAGCGGGCTGCCCGGCGGCACCTCGGCCACGTCGTCGACGAACACGACGCCGAGGTCCTCGAAGCGCTTCACGACCGCCTGGTTGTGGACGATCTCGTGGTAGCAGTACACGGGCGGCTCGAAGGCCCGCACCATCCAGGCGAGCGCCTTGATGGCCATCTCGACGCCGGCGCAGAACCCGCGCGGGGCGGCGAGCAGGACCTTGTCGACAGCCATGGCGCCACCCTACCGGCGCGGACCCGGGGGACCGAGGGGTCGCCCCGGTAGGATTCCCCGCCTATGTCTGCCCCCCGAGTCCTCGCCGTCGCGCCCGGCTCGCCGGCCGCTCGCGCCGGCATCGCGGTGGGCGACGAGGTGCTGGCGATCGACGGCGAGCGTCCGCGCGACATCATCCGGTGGACCTGGCTCACCGACGAGGCCGACCCGGTGCTCGAGGTGGCGCGCGGGGGGCTGGAGCGGACGATCGAGGTGGCCAAGGGGGCCGGTGAGCCCCTCGGGATCGACGTGCACTCCGCGCTGTTCGACCAGCTCCGCACGTGCGACAACCACTGCGAGTTCTGCT
>JAGQSL010000021.1:14942-25628 GCA_020439525.1 Acidimicrobiales bacterium
TACCAGAAGGACGACGACTACCGGCTGAGCTTCCTGTACGGGAACTTCACCACCTTGACCCGCTTCACCGAGGCCGATCTCGAGCGGGTGGTGACCGAGGGCCTGTCGCCGCTGAACGTGTCGATCCACGCCGTCGACCCCGAGGCGCGCAACGACCTCCTGCGCAACCGGCGAGGCGGGCCGAGCCTCCGCTGGCTCCGCGCCCTGCTCGACCACGACGTCGAGGTCCACGGCCAGCTCGTCTGCTGCCCGGGCCTCAACGACGGCGCGGTGCTCGACGACACGCTCGCCGGGGTCCTGGAGCGGTTCCCCGAGCTGGCCAGCCTCTGCGTCGTGCCGCTGGGCATCTCTCGGTACAACACCGAGCCTCGGATGCGGCCCACCACCCCGGCCGAAGCGGCGGCGGTGATCGACGCCGTCGAGGACTGGCAGGAGGTGTACCGGCGCGTCCTCGGCCGCCGCCTCGTCCACGCCGCCGACGAGTACTACCTGCTGGCCGGCCGCCCGTTCCCTCCCGCCGAGGCCTACGAGGGGTTCGCCATGCACGAGGACGGGGTGGGCATGGCCCGTTCCTTCGAGCTCGAGTTCGACGGCCACGCGACGCCCACCGGGCCTCAGGAGGGGTTCTTCGCCTGGGCCGAGCGCACGGTCGCCCCCGCCGGCAGCCGCTACGAGGCCGCCGCCGACCTGGGGGCACCGGCCGAGGGCTACCGGGCCGAGCGGCTCGCGCCGGCTCCGAGCGCGGTCGCCGTCGCCCTGCGGCCCCGGCCCCGGCGCGACGCACCGGTCACCGTCCTGACCGGTGAGGCGGCCGCTCCGTTGCTCGCCCCGCTCGTGGCGCGGGTCGGCCGGCCCGATGCTCGCGTGCTCGCCGTCGAGAACCGGTTCTTCGGCGGGACCACCTCGGTCGCCGGGCTGCTGGTGGGGGAGGACCTCGCCCGGGTCCTCGCCGACGCCCCCGCCGACCACCGCTACCTGCTGGCCGACGTCTGCCTCTCCGGCGGGCGCTTCCTCGACGGCACCACCCCCGACGACCTGCCCCGGCCGGTCGAGATCGTCCCGACCGACGGCGCCGCGCTGCGCCGTGCCTTGGAGGCCTGACGTGTCCGAGCTCCCCCTGGTGGCCATCGTCGGCCGCCCCAACGTGGGCAAGTCGAGCCTGCTCAACCGCATCATCGGTCGCCGCGAGGCGATCGTCGAGGAGCTGCCGGGCGTCACCCGTGACCGCAAGGAGGTGGAGGCCGAGTGGGTGGGGCGGCGCTTCCGCTTGGTCGACACCGGCGGTTGGATGCCCGGCGGGAGCGCGCTCGACGAGAAGGTGAGCCGCCAGTCCGAGCAGGCGATCGCCGAGGCCGACGCCCTGATCGTGGTGGCCGACGTGACCATGGGCGTCACCGAGGAGGACGCCCGCATCGCCGACCTGCTGCGCCAGTGCACCCAGCCGGTGTTCGTGGTGGCCAACAAGGTCGACGACCCGAGCCGCGAGGCCGCGATGTGGGAGCTGCTCCAGCTCGGCCTGGGCAACCCGTTCCCGGTGAGTGCGCTCCACGGCGCCGGCACCGGCGACCTGCTCGACGCGGTGGTCGCGGTGCTCCCCGACCCCGACGACGATCGGGACGAGGAGCCGACCGAGCGGGGCGACGACAAGGTCTTCGCCGTCGCCCTCGTCGGTCGACCCAACGTCGGCAAGTCCACCCTCTTCAACCGGCTGATCGGCGAGGACCGCTCGGTGGTGCACGACATGCCCGGCACCACGCGCGACGCGATCGACACGATCGTCGAGACGCCCGACGGCCCCATCCGGTTCGTCGACACGGCGGGCATGCGCCGCAAGAGCCGCATCGACGAGGGCACCGAGTACTACTCGTTCGTGCGGGCGTTGCAGGCGGTCGACGCCAGCGACGTGGCCCTCCTCGTCATCGATGCCACCGAGAGCGTGACCCACCAGGACCAGCGCCTCGCCGAGCGGATCGATGCCGCCGGGTGCCCGATCGTGATCGTGCTGAACAAGTACGAGCTGCTCGACCGCGAGCAGAAGGAGGCCGTGGCCTACGACCTGCGCCAGAAGCTGGCCTTCCTCGGCGACTCCGAGGTGCTCCGGATCTCGGCGCTCACCGGCAAGAACGTGCACCGGTTGCTGCCGATGCTCGCCGGGACGATCGAGGGGTACCACAAGCGGGTGCCCACCCGGAAGGTCAACGACGTGGTCTTCGCCGCGCAGTCGGCCCAGCCCGCGCCCCACGGCGCACGCGTCCTCTACGCGACGCAGGGCGCCACCGATCCGCCGACGTTCACGCTCTTCGCCAACAAGGAGCTCCCCGCCACCTACCTGCGCTACATCGAGCGCAAGCTCCGCGAGGAGCTCCAGCTGGGTGCGACGCCGATCAAGCTCCGCGTCCGCCAGCGGTCGAACTGACGGGTCGGCACCATGGAGGCGGTGGCGACCGGGCTGACCTCGGCGGAGGTCGAGGAGCGGCGGGCCCGGGGGGCGGTCAACGAGGTCGAGGAGCGCACGTCGCGCACGGTGGGCGAGATCGTGCGCGCCAACGTCCTCACCCGGTTCAACGCCATCCTCGGCGCCATCGCCGTCGCCGTGCTGGCCACGGGGCGATGGGGCGACGCCCTCTTCGTCGGGGTGCTCGTCATCAACTCCTTCATCGGCATCGTGCAGGAGGTGCGGGCCAAGCGGACGCTCGACCGCCTCGCCGTGCTGCACGCGCCGACGGCGGGGGTGGTCCGTGACGGCGAGGAGCGCGAGGTCGCCCTGGGGCAGATCGTGCTCGACGACCTCGTCCTGCTGCGCACCGGCGATCAGGTGCCCGCCGACGGCGACGTGGTGGCGGCGGAGGGGCTCGAGGTCAACGAGTCGGCGCTCACGGGCGAGAGCGACGCCATCCACAAGGCTCCGGGCGACCCGGTGCTCTCGGGCACCATCGTCGTCGCGGGGCGCGGCCGGTTCCGGGCGACGGCGGTCGGGCGCGACGCCTACGCCCGCAAGCTGGCGGCGGAGGTGAAGGCGTTCACCCGCACGACCAGCGAGATCCAGACGTCGATCGACACGCTGCTGCGCTACATCACCTGGATCATCGTGGCGGTCACGCCGCTGCTGCTCTGGTCGCAGGCCCGCACGGCCGAGTCGAGCGACTGGCGCGACCCGGTGACCGGGACCGCCGCCGCGCTCGTGGGGATGGTGCCCGAGGGGCTGGTGCTGCTCACCAGCGTGGCGTTCCTGCTGGCGGCGCTCGCCCTCACCCGCCGGCAGGTCCTCGTCCAGGAGCTGCCCGCCGTGGAGGGCCTGGCGCGCGTCGACGTGGTGTGCCTCGACAAGACCGGCACCCTGACGGTCGGCGAGATCGCCTTCGACGCCCTCCACGTCCTCGACGGCGACGAGGAGGCCGTCGGTGCCGCCCTGGGGGCCATGGCCCATCGCGAGGGTGCGAACGCGTCCATGGCGGCCGTGGGCGAGCGGTTCGCGGCACCGGCCGGATGGGTGGCCGACGGGGAGGTGCCGTTCTCGTCGGCTCGGAAGTGGAGCGCGGCCTCCTTCGAGGGCCACGGAAGCTGGCTGCTCGGCGCACCCGAGGTGCTCCTCGACGAGGCGGATCCCCTCCGGGGACGCGTCGCCGAGCTGGCGTCGACCGGCCGTCGGGTCCTGCTCGTGCAGCACGCCGACGGCCCGCTGGCGGGGGAGGCGCTGCCCACCGGGCGCCGCTCGGTGGCGCTGTGCGCCCTCGCCGAGCAGATCCGACCCGACGCGGCCGACACCCTGCGCTACTTCGCCTCCCAGGACGTGGACATCAAGGTGATCTCGGGCGACAGCCCCACCACCGTCGCGGCCATCGCCACCGAGGTCGGCCTCGACGTGGGCGATCCCATCGATGCCCGAGCGCTCGGCGACGAGCCCGAGGACCTGGCCGAGGCCGTGCGCGACGGGGTGGTCTTCGGTCGGGTCAGCCCGCACCAGAAGCGTGCGATGGTCCGGGCGCTCCAGGCCCAGGGCCGCACGGTGGCCATGACGGGCGACGGCGTGAACGACGCGCTCGCCCTGAAGGATGCGGACATCGGCGTGGCGATGGGCAACGGGGCGCCGGCCACGAGGGCGGCGGCCCAGCTCGTGCTGCTCGACGGGCGCTTCTCGTCGCTGCCGGCGGTGCTCGGCGAGGGTCGCCGGGTCATCGGCAACATCGAGCGGGTGGCGAGCCTGTTCGTGTCGAAGAACGTCTACTCCCTCCTGTTGGTGCTGCTGGTCACGGTGGCCGGCCTGCCGTACCCCTTCCTCCCACGACACCTCACGCTGATCAGCTCGGTGACCATCGGGATCCCGGCCTTCGTGCTCGCCTTGGGCCCCAACCCGGCCCGCTACCGCCCCGGGTTCCTCCGGCGGGTCCTGTCGTTCGCCATCCCCTCGGGGGCGATCACCGCGATCGCCATCTTCGCCGCCTACGCCCTCGCCGCAGCCGAGGGCCTCACTCCCGACGAGCGCCGCACCGCCGCCACGATCGCGGCCCTCGTCGTCGCCCTGTGGATCCTCGCCGTGCTCGCCCGGCCGTACGCCCCGTGGAAGCTGCTCCTGCTGGCCGCGATGGCCGGCGTGGCCGCGGCCGCGATCGCCATCCCGCCGGTTCGCGACCTCTTCGACCTGTCGATCCCCGCCACCCTGCTGCCCCAGGCCCTCGCCATCGGTGCCGCCGGCGCGTTCGGCGTCGAGCTGGTCGCCCGCGCCGTCTCGGCCCATCGGCCCGCCCCGCGCCGGTAGCCTCGCGCCGGACATGGAACACCCCCTGCTGCTCGTCGTGGCCGCGGCCTGCGCGGTCGCTGCCGGGGTCTGGTCGAACTCCGCGACCCGGCTCCGCAAGGTGGCCCGCCGGGCCGAGGTGGAGTTCGGGCGCGAGTCCGACGTGGCCACGGTGGCTCGTTCGGCGTTCCGCAAGGACGTCCACGCCGCCGTGCTCTACAGCGTGCTCACCGTGATCGCGGCGGGTCTGGCCGCGCTGAGCTCGCGCTGGGCGGTCTTCCTGCTCCTGCTGGTGCTGGTGCCGGTCGTGGTCTCCGTCGTCTACGGGCGCGACTTCGTGCGCGATTCGCGCCTGGCCGAGAGCCGCTTCGACATCGAGCGGCGCGCCGAGGAGGTCCTCACCCAGGAGGACCTGGCGCCGCGCCGGTGGGCCGAGCGGCTCGCCCCCGAGGACCTGCCCGACGTGGCCGGCTTCGAGGTCGGACGGGTGTACCAGGCCGGTACCGGGATGATGGCGGGCGACTTCTACGACGTGATCCGGGTGGCGCCCACCCGCGTCGCCGCCGTCATCGGCGACGTCACCGGCCACGGGATCGAGCCGTCGATCACCGCGTTCCAGGCGAAGTACCTGCTGCGGGTCTTCCTCCGCCAGTACCGCGACCCGGCCCAGGCCCTCGAGGAGCTCAACGCCCAGCTCTCCGCGCTCGACCGAGGCGAGGAGATGATCTCGATGTGCGTGGTCGTCTTCGACACCGACGCGGGCACGCTGCGGTACGCGTCGGCCGGGCACCCGGCCGTCTGGCTCTGGCACGAGCGCGACGTCCGTCCGCTGCGCTCCACCGGGCCGCTGCTGATGCTCGACGCCGGGAGCGCCTTCCACTCTCGCGAGCTGCGCCTCGACGCCGGGGACCTCGTGCTCCTCTACACCGACGGGCTCTCCGAGGCGCGCGCCGGCGATCAGCTGTTCGGGGAGGATCGCATCGCCAACGCCATCCGGCGCGATCCCGGCGCCGACCCCGACGTGCTGGTCAAGTCGCTGCTCGAGGCGGCGCGCGACTTCGCACGCGAGCCGATCACCGACGACATCGCCATCCTCGCCGTGCGCCGCGCCTGATCGGACGTCCAGCCGCTCCTCGGGGTGCTCGCGGGCCGACCGGTAGGATCCGGGGGTGACCGACGACGTCTCCGCCACCTCGCCGATCGACGCCCCCGACGGCGGCCCCACCGAGAGCGAGCGGGTGGCCGCCGCCGCGGAGCGGGCGCTGGCCGGGAATCTCGCCAAGGGGGGCGACAAGCTCGCCGCCCAGGGCAAGCTGTTCGTCCGCGACCGCCTCGACCTGCTGGTCGATCCGGGCTCGTTCGTCGAGGACGCCCTCCTCGCCAACACCTCGGCCGGCGACCTCCCGGCCGATGGCGTGGTCACCGGCGTCGGCACGATCGAGGGCCGACCGGTCGTGGTCGTCGCCAACGACCCCACGGTGAAGGCGGGCTCCTGGGGGGCGCGCACGGTCGAGAAGATGATCCGGGCCGCCGAGCACGCCCTGCGCCACGAGCTGCCGATCTTCTGGCTCGTCGACTCGGCCGGCGCCCGCATCACCGATCAGGTGGAGCTGTTCCCCGGGCGGCGGGGGGCCGGGCGCATCTTCTACAACCAGGTGAAGCTCTCGGGTCGGGTGCCCCAGATCTGCTGCCTGTTCGGGCCATCGGCCGCGGGCGGCGCCTACATCCCGAGCTTCTGCGACATCGTGATCATGGTCGAGGGCAACGCCTCGATGTACCTGGGCTCGCCCCGCATGGCCGAGATGGTGGTGGGCGAGCGGACCACCCTCGAGGAGATGGGCGGGGCACGGATGCACGCCACGCAGTCCGGGTGCGGCGACAACCTCGCGATCGACGACGAGGACGCCATCGACCAGGCCCGGGCGTGGTTCACGTACTTCCCGGCCACCTGGCGCGAGGAGCCGCCCGCCTACGAGGCCGCCGAGCCCGGCGCTCCGCTCCACAGCGGCTCGGTGCCGGCCGACGACAAGGCCGCCTACGACGTGCACGAGATCATCGACGGGCTCGTCGACGCCGAGAGCTTCTTCGAGATCAAGCCGCTGTTCGCGCCCGAGCTGGTCTGCGGACTCGGCCTGGTCGAGGGCCGCCCCGTGGGGTTCGTGGCCAACAACCCGATGGTCAAGGGCGGCGTGCTCTTCACCGACACCGCCGACAAGGCGGCTCGGTTCGTCTGGTGCTGCGACGCGTTCAACATCCCGCTGGTGTTCCTGGCCGACGTGCCCGGCTTCATGATCGGCACCCAGGTGGAGCGCCAGGGGATCATCCGCCACGGCGCCAAGATGGTCACGGCCATCTCCGAGGCGACGGTGCCGAAGCTGTGCATCGTGCTGCGCAAGGCGTACGGCGCCGGCCTCTACGCCATGGCCGGCCCGGCCTTCGAGCCCGAGGCCACCATCGCCCTGCCCACGGCCAAGATCGCCGTGATGGGCCCGGAGGCGGCGGTCAACGCCGTCTTCGCCAACAAGATCGCCGCCATCGACGACCCCGACGAGCGCGAGGCCTTCGTGGCCGAGCAGCGCCGCATCTACGAAGAGGACGTGGACATCCTGCGCCTGGCCTCCGAGCTGGTGGTCGACGCCATCGTCGAGCCCACCGAGCTGCGCCAGGAGATCGCCCGGCGCCTCGAGCGGGCCCGCGGCAAGGACCGGCGCTTCTCCGACCGCCGCCACGGCGTGCCCCCGGTGTGAGCCGACCGTGACGATCCCCTACGGCCTGCCGGCCGACGTGGTCATCCGAGACGTCGGGCCCCGCGACGGGCTCCAGCCCGAAGCGCCCGTCGCCGTCGCCGATCGGGTGCGGTTGGTCGAGGCGCTGGTTGCCGCCGGCGTCACCCGCATCGAGGTGGCCGCGTTCGTGTCGCCCAAGGCGGTGCCGGCCATGGCGGGCGCCGCCGAGGTGGTCGCGGCGGTTCCTCCGGCCGACGGCCTGATCCGCGCTGCACTCGTCCCCAACGAGCGCGGCGCCGAGCTGGCGCTCGCGGCGGGCGTCGACGAGCTCACCGTCACCATCTCCGCGTCGGCCGCGTACAGCCTGCGCAACGTGAAGATGTCGCCCGACGAGTCCGAGCAGGTGATCAGCGCCATCGTCGAGCTGACCGCATCGCACCCCGGTCGGGCGGGGGGCATCCCCATCGACGCCGTCGTCTCGTGCGCGTTCGGCTCGCCCTACGAGGGCGAGATCGACCCAGGCGAGGTGGCCGCCCGCTGCGCACGGCTGCGCGAGCGCGGCGTCAGCGCCTTGACGCTCGCCGACACGACCGGCATGGCCACGCCCCGACGGATCCACGAGGTGCTCGACGCCGTCGAGGACCTGCGGCTCGACGCGGCGGACATCGGCCTGCACCTCCACGACACGCGAGGCACCGCCCTGGTCAACGCCTACGCCGCGCTCGGCCGGGGGGTCCGTCGCTTCGACACCGCCGTGGGCGGGCTGGGAGGGTCGCCGTTCGCCCACGGCGCCGGCGGCAACCTGGCCACCGAGGAGCTCGTGGCGATGCTCGACGACCTGGACGTGCGCACGGGCATCGATGTCGCCGGCCTCGTGGCGGCGGCCGCCCTCCTCGAGGAGCTGGTGGGCCGACCGGTGCCGAGCCGCGTCGCGCACCACGGGCCGCGCACGGCCGTCGCGCGACCGGGCGCCGATCAGGCGAGCGAGGGCGCCGGCGGGAGCTGAGCCCCGAGCCGGGCGGCGAAGGCCTCGCCGTCCCAGCGCGGACCGGGCTCGGGGCGATCGTTCGCCAGCAGCTCCCGCACGGCGGTCGCGGCCGCCTCGGGCTCGTCGGTCTCGATCCGCCGCACGGCGCCGGTGCCCGCCACGCCGCGCAGGCGCAACCGGTCGTACTCGTCGCCGACCAGCCCCACGGCCGGCACCCCGGCGGCGGCGGCCAGCACGGCGAGGTGGAAGCGGGAGCCGATGGCGATCGTGGCCCCGGCGACCAGGGCCACCGCCGCGGCCCGGTCGTCGAGCTCGAACGGCACCAGGTGGGCCCCGAACCACGGGTCGTCGAGGATCTGACGGTCGTCGGCGCCGGGGTCGCCGGTGCAGTGGGGGAGGTGGACCAGGGCGGTGTGCTCGGGGAGGGCCTCGATCGCCGCCCTGGCCGCGTCGAGGTGGCGCTCGCCGTCGATTCCGCCTCGAAGCGAGATGACGGCGTAGCCGCGGTCATCGGGGATGTTGCGACCGTGCCGCCAGGCCCGCACGCGCTCGGCAGCCGCCGGGGCCGCGGCGAGCGCTGCGGTGGCCGGGTCGGGGACCACGGCGGCCTCGACCACCCGACCCACCCGCCGAGCCGCATCGGCGGAGGCCCGGTCGCGCACGGTGATCGAAGCGGCGGCGTTCAGGATCTCGGCGGTCGCGGCCTGGTCGCGCCGGGTCTCGAGCGGGCCGATCGACGGCCCCTCCACGAGCACGGGGAGCCCGAAGGCGCGAGCGACCAGGACCTCGCCGGCGACGACGAGCAGCGCCTCGTCGGCGTATCGGGAGGCGAGGCCGCCGCCGGGGGCGACCACCAGCGCGCTCGCCCGGGCGAAGGGCTCGAGCACGTCGCGGATCGCCGGATCGTCGGGCGGCTCGCCCTTGGCCATCCGCCGAGCCGCGGCGACGAGGTCGCGCGAGCGACGCGAGGGCTCTGCGCGGCGCAGCGTCGTCGTCGCGGGGGCGACCGACACGGGGCGGGCCGCCACCTCCACGCCGAAGCGCGCCGCGATGCCGTCGGTGGGGTGGGCCAGCAGCACCGGCACGACGTCGGGCAGGTGGCGGGCCAGCGCGTGCAGCACCTCGGCGGTGATGAGGTCGTCGCCCAGGTGCGGGGTTGCGGAGATCCCGGTGGAGACCAGCACCCGACGTCCCCGGCGGTGGCGCAGGTCGATCGAGGCCTCGGTGTCGTACCAACCCACCCCGTCCTGCACCAGGCCCACCCGCAGGCGCGCTGCCTCGGCCGGCACACCGGGAGGCACCGCGAGCCGCACGAGGACCTCGCGACCAGGTGGGACCGGGCCCGGCAGCGGGGCACGGAGCTCGAACCCCACCGGCTCGCCGTCCTCGGCGGCGAAGCGGCCGCCGACCACGGTCGCCGGGCTGTCGTCGGGGCGCCAGGTGCGTTCGCCCGCGTTGGCGATCGAGACCGTGAGCACGGCGCTGCGACCCTCGATGAGCTGCACCGGCCCTCGGTCGAGGACCTGGACCCTCGCTTCGCCCGCCCCCGGTGGCGGGGTCCGGCGGTCGGCCAGCCGAGCGATGGAGCCCAGCGCGACGGCGTCGACGGGTGGCAGCGGAGCGGCGGCATCGAGTGCCCCGAGCACCGCGGCCACCGCCGCCTCGTCGTCGGCGGGGAGCGGAGCCCGGCGCGGCGGTGTGGGGCCCTGCTCGGGCAGGTAGTAGGTGGTGCTGACCGACCAGCCCCGATCGGTGCGCAGGCCCGGCCGCTGCCGCTCGTAGCCGTCGACCTTGGTGCGCCGAGCGGCCTCGGGGGCGAGCACCAGGTCGAGGTGGTAGAGGGCCTCGGGCCACAGCTGGTGATCGCCGGCCACGGTCGGGAGCTCGTGGGGGAGCGGCGAGAACCGGGTGAGGCCGGGCTCGTTGCGGAACAGCCGGAGGACCGGGTCGGGGTACCAGGGCGGCTGGTCGAGCATCCCCCGGCCCTCGTCGACGACCCAGCGGTACTGGAGGTAGGCGTGGGTGATGCCCTCGTCCCAGCCCGGCGTGGCCAGGCGTTGGAGCAGGGCCGCGCTGGCCACGTCGTCGCTGTCGAGGCGCAGCACCCAGTCGCCGCTCGCCTGGGCGTGGAGCCACGCCAGGTTGGCCTCGAGCGGCGGCTCGAACTCGGCGCGCACCACCCGGTCGGCGACGCGCTGGAGGCCGCCGAGGTCGGCCACCGGCACCCGCTCGTCGAC
>JAGQSL010000002.1 GCA_020439525.1 Acidimicrobiales bacterium
TCTCGACCCCCGAACTCCCGGGCGATGGCCGGGTAGGAGAGGTCGGTCAGGTCGCGGAACACGTACATGGCGATCTGTCGGGCCGTGACGAGGGGCCGCTGGCGGCTCTTGCCCTTGATCTCCTCGATGGTGAAGTCGAAGTACGCGGCGGTCGCCTCGAGGATGACCTGCGGCGTGATCGGGCGGGGCTGGCGATCGCCGAGCAGGTCGTGGAGGTGGCGCTCGGCCTCCTCGAGGGTGACCGGGCGCTTGTGGAGCCGGGCGAGGGCGGTGACCCGGTTGAGGGCCCCTTCGAGCTCACGGATGTTCTCGGTGATGTTCGTGGCGATCAGCTCGAGGACCTCGTCGGGCACCGGGATCGGCTCGCCCTCGGCCTTCTTGCCCAGCACGGCGAGCCTCGTCTCGAGGTCGGGCGGCTGGATGTCGGTGATCAGGCCCATCTTGAACCGGCTGCGGAGGCGGTTCTCCAGCGTGGAGATGGCATCGGGCGGGCGATCCGACGAGAGCACGAGCTGCCGGCGACCCTCGTGGAGGGCGTTGAAGGTGTGGAAGAACTCCTCCTGGGTCTCCTTGCGGTTCTCCAGGAACTGGATGTCGTCGACGAGCAGGACGTCGACCTCGCGGTAGCGGCGCTTGAACTCCGCCGAGGTGTTGAGGCGGATCGACTCGATGAACTCGTTCAGGAACGTCTCCGAGGTGACGTAGCGCACGACGTAGTCGCGGTAGTTCTCCTCCACGTAGTGCTTGATGGCCTGGAGCAGGTGGGTCTTGCCGAGGCCGGCGTCGCCGTAGATGAACAGCGGGTTGTAGGACCGCCCGGGTTGGCCGGCCACCGAGAGCGCCGCGGCGTGGGCGAACTGGTTGGAGGGGCCGCGGACGAAGTCGTCGAACGTGCGCGTGGGGGGCGTGGGGTCGCCGAGCCCGCTCGACGGCGCTGGCGCCGCGTGGCCGGCGTCGGCCACCTCGGCCGGCTCGAGCACCGCAGGCGTGCCGAGGTGGCGATCGAGGGGGTCGGCGACGGCGTCGTGATCGGCCTCCTGGGGCCGGACCTCGAGCACGATGGCGAGCTCGTCGCCGCTGGTGTCGCGCACGATGTCCTGCACGAGCGACAGGTAGCGGCCCTCGACGCGGTCCTTGACGACCGCGCTCGGGACGGCCAGGCGCAGGGTCCCCTGCTCCGAGGCGATCTCGGCGATGTCCTGGAAGGTCGAGCGCCAGACCGCGTCGGACACCTGGTCGCGCAGGGCGGCCTGGCAGTCCATCCACAGGTGCTGTCCGTCTCCCACCTGCTCGAACCGTACCTCTCGTTGCCGTTCCACAGCCGAGTCCACACCTGTGGAAAAACCGATCGCCGCCTGGCCGCGAGGGTCAGGGCGGTGGGGGTGGCTCGGGACGTCCCGCCCGGCGGCCCGGTGGCACGCCGTGCGGCAGGGAGCGGACCGTAGCACCGCAGCCGCGGCCTCGCGCAAGGGCCGACGCGGCGACCGACGCCCACCGGGGTCGGCCGCGATTGCTCCGTGGTCGGACGGAGGCGTAGCGTTGCCCGGATGGTCCGTGCGCCTCGGCGCGCGGCCACGAGTCGAGTGCCGACGGCCGCATCCGGGCGGCCGTCCGAGCGGTGCCCGGTGCACCGCTCTCGAGGAGGACCAGTGAAGCGCACCTATCAGCCCAACGTCCGCAAGCGGGCCAAGAACCACGGCTTCCGCAAGCGGATGTCCACCAAGGCCGGTCGTGCCGTGCTGCGCAGCCGCCGGCTGAAGGGCCGGGCGAAGCTGTCGGCTTGATCGGTCCCATCCGGGAGCGCCGCACCTTCGAGGCGCTGCGCGCCCGGGGGATCCGCGCTCGGAGCGGCCCGCTGGGGGGATCCCTCCTGGCCGAGCCCGACGACGTCGGCACCCGCGTCGCCTACGCCATCCCCAAGCGGGTGGGCGGGGCGGTCCAGCGCAACCGGTTGCGCCGACGGCTCCGGGCGATCGTCGCCGAGCTGGCCGACGTGCCGGGCGCGGTGCCCGCGGGGGCGCTGGTCGTGACCGCGGGTCCCGAGGCTGCTCGCCGCACACCCGAGGAACTGAGGATCGACGTGGAGAGGTTGCTGTCGCTGCTCGAGGAGCGCCGCACCGCCGGGGAGCCCCGGTGAGCCTCCCGGCGCGCGCCCTGCACCGCCTCGTGCTGCTCTACCAGCAGGTCCGCGCCGGTCGCCCGTCGCCCTGTCGGTTCACCCCCACCTGCTCGTCGTACGCGCTCGAGGCGATCGAGCGCCACGGGGCGGCGCGGGGCTCCTGGCTGGCGCTTCGCCGCCTCGGCCGCTGCCACCCCTGGGGTGGCCACGGTTGGGACCCCGTGCCCGAGCGCCGGTCCGTCGACCACCCTGACCACCACCACGAACGGAAGGTCGCCTGATGTACGACCTGATCGCCAAGCCGCTCCAGTTCTTCTACGAGCTGTGGCCGAACTACGCCGGCGCGATCTCGCTGCTGACGTTGACGATCATGATCCTGCTGCTGCCCCTCACCTTGAAGGGCACCCGGAGCATGCTGGCGATGCAGAAGCTCCAGCCGGAGCTGAAGAAGATCCAGGCGAAGTACAAGGACGATCGCCAGCAGCTCAACGAGCAGATGATGTTGTTCTACAAGGAGAACAACATCAACCCGGTCTCGGGCTGCCTGCCCTTGCTCCTGCAGATGCCGGTGTTCGTGATCCTCTACCGGACGCTGTTCCAGCTGCTCAACCGCCAGCCCTTCGGCTACGACATGGGCGCCGCCTCGGCCCGAGCCACCACCGGCGTCGACGGCGGGGCCGGCGCCGGGGTGTGGGAGAAGTTCGGCTACTTCGTGCCCAAGCACCTCGACCCGAGCTCCGCGCTCTACCACGACCTGTCGAACACCCGCGATGCCCGCTCGTTCGGGCTCAGCCTGGCCGAGTCGGCGTCGAAGGCGCTCGGCGAGGGCTTCGTCCACGCCTTGCCGTACATCCTGCTCGTCGTGGCGGTGACCGCGACGTCCTACATCCAGCAGAAGCAGGTGTCGGGCCGCAACCCGCAGGCCCAGGTGAACCCGCAGCAGCAGATGCTGATGCGGATCATGCCGCTGTTCTTCGCCTTCATCTCCTTCACCCTGCCGTCGGGCATCGTCGTGTACTTCCTGGTCTCGAACCTGTTCCGGGTGGGCCAGCAGGCCTTGATCACCCGGACGATGTATCGCGACGACGACGGCGTCGTGAACACCACCGGCCGGGCAAGTGACAAATCGTCAACAGACGATGGGCCGGTGGCCAAGCCCAAGGGGTTCTTCCAGCAGCTCAAGGAGATCGAGCCGCCGAACCCGAACCGGGCCAAGCGCGAGGTCCAAGCCGCCAAGGCGTCGAAGGCGACGGCGTCGTCGGGCGCCGGCGCCAAGGGTGCGAGTGCCAAGGGTGGGAACGCCAAGGGCGCCAAGGCGTCGAGTCCGGGGTCCGCGTCGTCGGGGGCCAAGCCCAGTCGCACGGCTCCGTCTGCCGCCAACCGATCCAAGTCGAAGAAGAAGAGGAAGTGATCGCCCGTGGAGTGGGTTGAGACGACCGGCCGCACCATCGAGGACGCCAAGGAGGCGGCGCTCGACCAGCTCGGCATCGACGAGAGCGAAGCCGAGTTCGAGGTGCTCGAGGAGCCCAAGACCGGGCTCTTCGGCCGCCCCCGCGGCGAAGCTCGCCTGCGGGCGCGGGTGGTGCCCAAGGCGCCGCGCCCCAAGCAGGAGCGGCGGCCACGCCGCGGTCGCAGCGGCGGAAGCGGCAACGGCGGTGGCCGCAAGGAGCAAGGGACCCCCGCCCCGGCGGCCGAGCCGGCGAGCGCCGACGAGGCGTCGCCCGAGGGCGACGCCGACCAAGGACGGAACCGCCGCGGCGGGAAGCGCCGAGGTGGCGAATCCAATCGACGTGGGCCGAAGCCGCAGGAGGGCAACCACATGACCGAAGACGACGTTCCCGTCGGCGTTCAAGCCGACATCATCACCGAGTTCCTCGAGGGCCTGCTCGTGGCCTTCGGCG
This sequence comes from Acidimicrobiales bacterium, assembly GCA_020439525.1. Classification (GTDB taxonomy): domain Bacteria; phylum Actinomycetota; class Acidimicrobiia; order Acidimicrobiales; family Iamiaceae; genus Aquihabitans. Next base: position 4,021 of record JAGQSL010000002.1, read on the forward strand.
TCGAGGGCACCGTGACGCGCACCGAGGTCGACGACGAGACCATCGAGCTCAGCGTCGACGGTGAGGACCTCGGCCTGCTCATCGGCCCCAAGGGTCAGACGCTCACCGCCGTGCACGAGCTCTCGCGCACCGTGCTGCAGCGTCGGGCCACCGGCCGCCACGTCGGGCGCGTGCGCATCGACATCGGCGGCTACCGCCAGCGCCGGCAGGAGGCGCTCGCGCGCTTCGTGCAGCAGCAGGCCGAGCAGGTCCTCGCGGAGGGGACGGCCCGAGCCCTCGAGCCGATGAACTCGGCCGACCGCAAGGTCGTCCACGACACGGTCAACGAGATCGAGGGCGTGGCCACCGTGTCGGAGGGTGCCGATCCCGACCGCCGGGTCGTGATCGTGCTCGACGCCGCCGGCGAGTGACCGACGAGCTGCTCGGCCTCCTGGAGGAGAGCCGACAGCGCGGCTTCCTGGGCCCGGGCCCGGTCGAGGTGCACCTCGACCATGCCCGGGCCTTCGTCGTTGCCGCCGAGGTGCCGCCGACGCGCGCGCTCGACCTCGGGGCGGGCGGTGGCCTCCCCGGCCTGGTGCTGGCGGCGATCGCGTGGCCCGACGCCCGTTGGACGTTCCTCGACGCGATGGCGAAGCGGACGGCCTTCTTGCGCGAGGCGGTAGATCGCCTGGGTCTCGCTGATCGGGTCGAGGTGCTCACCGAGCGCGCCGAGGTCGCCGGTCGCGACGCCGAGCATCGCGGGGGCTACGACCTGGTGGTCGCCCGGAGCTTCGGGCCGCCGGCCGTCGTGCTCGAGTGCGCCGCACCCTTGCTCCGGCCCGGTGGACGGCTGGTGGTGAGCGAGCCCCCCGATGCCGTGCTGGCCGAGCGCTGGCCCCCCGAGGGCGTCCGCGCCTTCGGCGGCGCGGCCCCGCGAGCCGTGACCGCCGGCCACCGCCACGAGGTGCACCTGGTGGTGATCGATCAACACGAGGCGTGTCCCGATCGCTACCCGCGGCGGGTGGGGGTCCCCACCAAGCGGCCCCTGTTCACCTCCCCCACCTGACCGCCCGAGCTCGCGCCGCAGCTCCTTCGCACCCCGCCCTCAGGGCCGGGAGCGAGCCGACGTTTCACGTGGAACAGGGATCCGGTGGCGTGGTCCGCGCCGCTTTGGCCCGATGGCGTGGGGTCCGTGGTCGGTGGGCCCGCCAGCACCGTGGGCGTCCGCTGGGTCGAGCTCGCCTCGGGGGTCGCACGCCCTCGCTGGGGCCGAGCGAGCGCTCGCCGGGGACGCCGGCCCGCCGCCGGGTGGAGGGTCCGACCGACCTCGCTCGAGCACCTCCCCGCTCCCCGTACGGGATCGCTCGGGGTGGGCGCACCGTCGGGACCTCCGCGACCGGACGCGCGTGAGCGTCGGGTGCCTGCCGCCCCAGTCACTGGGGCTCGCCCGTGATCGTCGCTGGCCGACGGCCCGTTCCTCGGCGCATAGCGGGTCGGGGTCCGACATCGTGGACGTGGCGACGGGCGCCCGCGCCCCGGCCCCGCTCCCCTGCCGGCGACCCTTGCGCCGCCCGGTCCGGCGGCGGGACAGGTCGAGGCCCGCGGTGGCGGGCGAGCCCTGGGGTCGGGGATCACCACCGACGGAGCGTCGGGCAGCGCCCGGCATCGAGGTCCAGAGGTCGCGACGGAGGTCGGAGGTGGCCGCGCGGCCCGGTTCGGCGCTCGAGGCACCCTCCTACGGGTGCGTCCCCGGCTGATGGCGGCGCCGCCGCACCCGCCCTGACCGGGCGGGCCCGGTGACTCCCGGGCGTCGGTGGGCCCTGGCGTGGCTCGCTGCGGGGACCCCCCCAACCGGACCCCCGCCGGTCGAGTGCCCGCCAACGGTGCGCAGGTGGGGTTCCTGCTCGCCTCGGGGGCCTCGCACGAGCAGGCCGAGGTGAGGGGGCCTCCGGCCTGCCGCGTCGCAAACGCGATGGGGCGGCCCGGGATGGAGACCGCCGCGGCCGCCGTGCGGAGCCCCCGTCGACGAGGCCGGGGCCGGTGGGGACGGCTCGACGGCGGCGATCCCGACGTCGGGCGGCGCGCTGGCGCCGGGGTCCGCCCACGGTGCGGTGGTTGCCGGCGTCAGCCGGGGGTCGGAGCATCGAGGGTCGAGGGCATCGCCCACCGCCGCCCTGGTGAGAGGCCCGCCGCGGGGTCGGCCCTCGCTGCTCTCGGGGCGGGTGAGCCCCACCGGCTCCACCGACGGGCTGGGGTCGGCGGGGAGGCCGCCATCGCCCGACCGCGATGATCGGCCCGGGAGGCGTCCGACGACCCTCGCTGCTCCTGGGGTGGGGGGCTGAGGGGTGGCGATGCGAGGCGACGTTGCGTTCATCGACCGCCACGACGGTCGTGGAGCTGGTCGCCCGGTGGGCCCGGTCGCATCGGCCCGGCCGAGACGGGCGGGGAACGGGCGAAGCGCGTCGCAGCTCGAGGCCCGACCTGGCCGCGTCCACTCTGGTGACCGGTCCTGACCAGGATCCGGCGGACGACGCCAGGTACCTCCGGCCGGGTCCCGGCGCCGGCACCGGCGGGGCCGGGGCCGTGCCGTGGGTCATCGGCGAACACGTGCCACCGACGCCCTCGCCGTGGTCGGGCTCGAAGCCGCGCAGCGTGGATCCGGGACGGTGCGGGGCAGCGGGGGGGTGGCGTGGGGGTGCCCACCCCTGATCACCCGAGCGACCGCCAGGACCACGAATCGCGCCCGGCTCGGGGAGGGACCTCGTCGGTCGGGCCGCCTGGGAGGCGGGGGTCTGACCGCCTGCTCCCGAGCTGCCGCCGGGCGACGGCCGGGTGGTCGCTACGGTGACGTGGCGTTCCCGCCTGCTCGTCGTCCCGGGGTGGCGTCGTCCCTGAGGTCGTTGATCGGTGTGGCAGGCGCCCAGGCGTTTCACGTGGAACCATCCGGCACCTTTCACCCGTGGGCACCGTTCCACGTGAAACGCCGTGCGATGACCGGGTGGTCGGTACGTGGCGTGGCGTTGGCCGCCTGGATCGTCGTCCTTGGTGCGCAGCCGCTTCCGCGGTGACCAACGCTGGCTGGTGCCCCGCGGTGTCACGTGGGAACCACCCCGTCCGGGGAGGGCACCTCTCGCGCGCATCGTTTCACGTGGAACGTTGCTGGCGGTGGTCGACGCGGCTCCGTGTCCCCGGTAGGGAGCGCGCTCCCGGATGCCGGGCCGAACGGCGGCCGTGCCCCTTCGCTGGGACCGGTGGGCAGACGAAGGCGGGAGGACGGGCCGGGTCGGCGACCGTTCGCCGCGTGACCACCACCGTGGATCGGTGCTTGACCCTTGGCGCCTGGGGCGGAAGGATGGGAGGGTGACAGATCCCGCGTCGTACCCCGAGGTCGGCGGCGAGGATGGCGAGGGCTTGAACGACGTCGACGTCGCGTCCGCTCCCGCCACCCGGCAGCTCCCGTCCCTCCCGCGCATCTTCGCCGTGGCCAACCAGAAGGGTGGGGTCGGCAAGACCACCACGACGGTGAACCTGGGGGCGGCGCTCGCCGAGCTCGGCTATCGGGTCCTGGTGGTCGATCTCGATCCACAGGGCAACGCGAGCACCGGCCTCGGCATCAACATCCGCGGGCTCCAGGCCAGCATGTACGACGTCATCTTGAGCGACGTGCCCATCGAGGACTGCATCGAGGCATCCTCGGTCAAGAACCTGTTCGTCGCCCCGGCCAGCCTCGATCTGGCCGGGGCCGAGATCGAGCTGGTCCCCGCCTTCAGTCGCGAGCTCCGCCTCAAGCAGGCGCTCGATGAGGTGCGCGACGACTACGACTACATCCTGATCGACTGCCCGCCATCGCTGGGCTTGCTGACCATCAACGGGATGGCGGCGGCGGGCGAGGTGTTGGTGCCGATCCAGTGCGAGTACTACGCGCTCGAGGGCCTGGGCCAGCTGATGCGCAACGTCGGACTGGTGACCAAGAACCTGAACCCGTCGCTCGACATCTCCACGATCGTGCTGGTGATGTACGACGCCCGCACGAAGCTGTCCGATCAGGTCGCCCAGGAGGTGCGGGCGCACTTCGGCGAGAAGGTGTGTCGGATCATGATCCCCCGGACGGTGCGGCTCTCGGAGGCACCGTCCTACGGTCAGCCGATCACGGCGTTCGATCCGACCTCCCGGGGCGCCGTCGCCTATCGGGAGCTGGCGAAGGAGGTCAGCGGTGGCCCGGCGTAGCGGACTCGGCAAGGGGCTCGGCGCCCTCATCCCCAGCGATCTGGCCAACCCCCGCGACGACGCGGCCCTGCGCGAGCTGCCGGTGAGCCAGATCGAGCCCAACCAGCACCAGCCCCGCGGCTACTTCGACGAGGAGGCGCTGGTCTCGCTCACCGATTCGATCCGCGCCCTGGGCGTGCTCCAGCCGATCCTCGTGCGCCCGTCGGGCGTCGAGCGCTACGAGCTGATCGCCGGTGAGCGCCGCTGGCGCGCCGCGAAGCGGGCCGGCCTGCAGACCATCCCGGCGGTCGTCCGGGAGATCGACGAGACCGCGTCGCTCGAGCAGGCCCTGGTCGAGAACCTGCACCGGGAGGACCTGCACCCGATGGAGGAGGCGGCGGCCTACCAGCAGCTGATCGAGGACTTCGAGCTCAGCCACGACGATGTGGCCCGGCGCGTCGGCAAGAGCCGCTCCGCGGTGTCGAACATGCTGCGTCTGTTCCAGCTGCCACCGGGCATCCAGAAGCTGGTGGCCGAGCGGCAGCTCTCGGCCGGCCACGCCCGGGCTCTGCTCGGCACGCCCGATCGCGCGTTCCAGGAAGCCCTGGCCCGACGGGTGGTCGCCGAGGAGCTCAGCGTGCGCCAGGTCGAGGAGGCGGTGCGGGCCCGGGCCGGAGCGGCGGAGCCGGGCGGCGAAGATGACGATGCGCCGGCGGGTGGGGGCGGCCCGGCCGCCAGCGCGGCGGGTCGGCGGCTGCGTCCGCCCGGCCTGCTCGAGCTCGAGTCGCTCCTGTCCGATCGGCTCGACACCCGGGTGAAGGTTTCGATGGGGGCCAAGCGCGGGAAGGTCACCATCGAGTTTGCCAGCCTCGAGGATCTCGAGCGCATCTACCGCGCCATGACCACGCCGCCGACCAGCGACGAGTGACCCGCGCCCGTCGCCGGTGACCGTGGGGTCGACCCTCGACCTCATCCCCGGCCGCGGGGTTTTCCACAGGATGTGGGAAAGGATGTGGGCAAACCTCGGCCTCTCCTCGACGGTCAGTGGCGCGCCATGCCTGACCGACCGTCAGCACTCGCCTTGTTCTGCTGACGAATCGTCAATGGACTGGGTACGGGGCGAAGGGGGTCGACTGCACTCGGTGGCCGAAAACGGCGACGGGGCCGAGCCCCGCAGGACCCGGCCCCGTCGAGGAGCGTGATGACGTCAGCTGGGCGTCAGATGAACTCGCTGAGCTGCTCGAGCATCCCGGCCTTGCCGGTGGCGCCCTGGAAGCGGTGCACCGGCTGGCCGCCGTCGAAGACGATCAGCGTCGGGATGCTCATGATGTCGAACTGGCGGGCGATGTCGGGGTTCTCGTCCACGTTCACCTTGGCGATGGTGATCTTGTCGGGGTTCTCGGTCGCCACCTCGTCGAGGATGGGGGCGATCTTCTTGCACGGACCGCACCACTCCGCCCAGAAGTCGACGAGCACGGGCTTGTCGGCGGTGGCGATGGCCTCGGGGAAGCTGGCGGTGGTCAGGGTGGTGATGGCATCGCCCATGGCGGTGGTCTCTCCTTGGGATGGGTCGGACGGGTGCAACCGCGGCGGAGGCGGAGGGATTCCCGATCAGACGTGGTGGCCGTTGGCCTCCAGCCAGCGCTCGGTGTCGATGGCGGCCATGCAGCCCGAGCCGGCGGCGGTGATCGCCTGGCGGTAGGTGTGGTCCTGCACGTCGCCGCAGGCGAACACGCCGTCGACGTTGGTGGCGGTGCCCGGTCCGGTGACCAGGTAGCCGTTCTCGTCGGTGGTGAGCACGCCGTTGAACAGGTCGGTGTTGGGTCGGTGGCCGATGGCCACGAACAGGCCGGTCACGCCGAGCGCGGCCTCCTCGCCCGTCTTGACGTTGCGCACGGTGATGCCCTCGAGCTTGCTGGCGCCGTGCACGGCGCTGACCTGGTGGTCCCAGAGCATCTCGATCTTGGGGTTCTTGAACGCTCGCTCCTGCATGATCTTCGAGGCGCGCAGCTCGTCGCGGCGGTGGATCAGGGTGACCTTGTCGGCGAACTTGGTGAGGAACGAGGCCTCTTCGACGGCCGAGTCGCCACCGCCGACCACGGCGATGTGGTGGTCGCGGAAGAAGAAGCCGTCGCAGGTGGCGCAGGTGGACACGCCGTGGCCGATCAGCTCTCGCTCACGAGGCAGGTCGAGCATGAGCGAGCGGGCCCCGGTGGAGACGATCACCGAGTGCGCGAGGTAGCTGGGCTCGGGGGCCTCGGGGTCGCCCACCCAGATCTTGAACGGGCGCTCGGAGAGGTCGACCCGGCTGACCTTCTCCTGGCGGGCGTCGGCGCCGAAGCGCACGGCCTGCGAGCGGAAGTTCTCCATGAGCTCGGGGCCCATGATCCCTTCGGGGAACCCGGGGAAGTTCTCCACCTCGGTGGTGAGCATCAGCTGGCCGCCGGGCTGGTCGGAGGTGGAGGAGGGCTCGCCCTCGAGCACCAAGGGGTTCAGGTTGGCGCGGGCGGTGTAGATCGCGGCGGTGAGCCCGGCGGGGCCCGAGCCGATGATGACGACGTTGTGGATGCTGGGCACGGTCACTCCGGTTGCGTGGTGGAACACATCGATCAACGCCGATGTGTGGCGGATCCTTCCCGGGGGATCAGGCGTCGGCGGCGGGCGCCGGCGCGTTCGCCTTGCGCAGCAGCACCAACCCGACGCCCGAGAAGAGCACGAAGTAGACCGCGTAGAGGATCCACACGTTGCCCGGCACCCAGTTGTCCCACATGCGGGTGGTGACCACGAGCACCAGCACGAGCGCCACCAGGCCGCCGACCGCGGCGATCAGGCCGTAGACGATCGCCCTCGCCGCGACGATGGCGGGCTTGGTGGTCTTGTCGCGGACCTTGGCGATCGTGTCGACGATCGTGTCGGCCGCCTGCGCCGGCCACTCGGCGGGGATGACGCCGCCGGGACCGCTGCGGGGTGCAGGAGGAGGTGCAGCCATGACGCCAGACCCTACCCGCGCGACCTGACGCCCAACCCGCTCAGCGCTGGAAGATGGCGATCGGGTCGCACGCGTCGCGCCCGACGGCGGCCACGAGGGTGGTCGGCTGGCCGTCGTCGAAGCCGGGCGTGGCGAACTCGTAGACCAGCGCCACCTGGCCGGCCACCGAGGCGTACCCCGTGTGGGTGGGATCGGTGTCGAGGTCGAGGGTGACCTGCAGTTGCGACGCGCAGCGCTCGAAGGCGGCGGCGGGCGGCGCCTCGACGCCCTCGACCGGCGTGGCCGTGGCGGGGAACGCCTCGGCCAGCGCCGCCCGCATCTCGTCGCCCGAGGCGAAGGTGCCGAGCGGGAGCGCCGCGGCGGTCCCGCCGGGTGCCAGGGTGGTCGCGGTCGTCAGCGGCGGCGCCGTGGTGGTGGGCGCGTTCGCGTCGCCGCGCTCGGTGGAGCTGGACTCGGCCCCCACGTCGGCGGCGACGTCGCCCGCGCCGTCCGCCTCGGTCGCCGAGGATCCGCCCCCGTCGGCGATCGAGGCGCCGACGGTGGTGAACGACGCCTGCTCGCCGTCGTTGCGCCCGGACCACACGAGGGCCAGCCCGACGGCGACGAGCACGACCACGGCGGCGGCCACCAGCCAGGGTTGGGGCCCGCGGATGCGCCGGGCGGGCGCGGGTGGCGCGGCGGGGGGATCGAGGGCCACCGCGATCAGCTGGTCGACGGCCTCGGCCGGGAGCGGCGCCACCGGGGCCGCCACGAGGGCGGCGACCGCCGCCAGCTCGTCGCGCCGGGCTCGCGCGTGCGGGTCGGCCGCGATCGCGGCGGCGCGGTCGGCGTCGAGCTCGCCGTCGATCGAGGCGGAGAGCTCCTCGTCGGAGAAGGGGGTGGGGGGCGTGGTCATGGTGCAGGGGTGCGACGAGCGTCGGGGTCGGTCTGGTTCCCGCGGAGCAAATCGGCCAGCTGGGCGCGCCCGCGGGCGATGCGCGAGCGGACGGTGCCGGGCGGGATCTCGAGCACGTCGGCGATCTCCGCGTAGTCGAGCTGGCACTGGTCGCGCAGCACGACCGCGGCGCGGAACTCGGGCGACAGGGAGGCGAGGGCGGCATCGAGCTCGTCGGCGTCGACCACCCGATCGATGGCCCCGGCCGCAGCCCGATCCGCGGGCTCGATGGTGTGCCCGTCGTGCTCGGGGAGCCCGACCACCGGACGTCGTCGCCGCCGGCGCAGCTCGTCGAGCGATGCGTTGGTGGCGATCCGGTAGCACCAGGTGGAGAAGGCGGCGCGGCCGTCGAAGCGGGGGAGGCCGCGCACGATGGCCATCAGCGCATCTTGGGTCGCGTCGAGGGCGTCGGCGTCGTTGCCCACCATGCGGCGGCAGACCGCGTGCACCCGTGGCTGGTGGCGGCGCAGCAGCTCCTCGGTGGCCGGCCGGTCGCCGGTTCGCGCCAGCGCGACCAGGTCCTCGTCGCTGGCGCTCGACCTCATCGACCTCGCACCGTAACGCGCGAGACCGAGACGGCTCCCGAGCTCGGCAGCCGGGTGAACCACACGAGGACGGCGTCGGCCTCCACGGCGCGGAAGCGCAGCGCAGTGGTGCCGCTCGACGCCGAGGTGGTGGCGGCGAGGGGCTCGCCCCAGCCCGCCAGGTCGGCCGGCCGGTCGCCGGTGGTGGCGTACACCGAGGCGTCCCAGCCGCCCTCGGCGCTCTGGACGTCGATGCCGTCGACGCGGCCGGTGGCGTCGAGCGTGAGGACCAGGCCCACGCCGCCCTTGCCGGCGATCGTGACCGGATCGCGGTAGCTCTCGCTCGTCCACGCGGTGGTCGGGTCGTCATCGATGGCGAACGCGGCCTGGTCGTCGTGCTCGGTCCCGTCGCCGGGCGGCGGATCGAACGCCGCCGCCGACCCGATCGCCAAGGGGGCCGAGCCGGCCGGGCCGGGGCGCAGCGCGACGACGGCGCCCGCGGCGATCAGGGCGACGACGACCAGCGCCAGCGCCGCGATCCGCGCCGCCCAGACCAGCCCGCCCCCTGGGCGCGGCGCGTCGGCGGGCGGGTGGCCTTCCTGCCACCAGCCGGCGATGGCCACGCCCACCATCAGCCACAGCCCGCCCACCAGCCAGCCATTCCAGACATCGGTCAGGTAATGTTCCACCAGGTAGATCCGGCTGCCCCCGATGGCGAGCGCGAACAGCCCCGCCGCCAGCAGCGCGGTTTCGGCCCTGAGCCGCCCGGCGCGCCACAGCACGAACATCAGCATCCCCCAGAACGCGACCGAGGCGCCGGCATGGCCCGAGGGGAAGCTGTCGGAGCTTTCCAGATAGACCCCCAGGGCCGAGCGCGGGCGCTGGAAGACCAGCTTCAGCAGCGCCACCGACCAGCTTCCGCCGATGGTCGAGACCACCAGCCCCAGCGCCAGCGCCAGCCGCCTTTCGCTGAGCAGCCACAGCACCGCCGCCGCGCAGACCGCCCAGACGGTGGGCCAGCTTCCCAGCGCGGTCACCTGGGTGGCGATGGCCACGGGAACCGGGGCGCGCAGGTGAAAGGCCAGTTCCGCCAGCCGCTGGTCGAGGCTGAGAAGCGGCCCCCCGGTCATGAAATGCAGCACGCTGTCGGCCCAGACCGACAGCGCATAGACAAAGACCAGCCCCAGCAGCGTCAGCGGCAGCCCGGTGAAGGCGCCCCGCGCCAGCCGCGCCGCGCCCCAGGCCGCGAGCCTGGGGTGGCGGTCCAGCAGGCGGCGCAGCGGCGGCCAGCCGGTCAGCCCCTGCACCAGCGCCTCGGCCAGGCCCAGCACCAGCGGCAGCAGCCGGAAGGCGCGGTACAGCAGCCACCAGACCAGCGCCAGGGCGGCGGCGAAGATCGCCAGCGCCACCGCCGCGCGGGTGAAGGCCGGGCCGATCCGGCCCAGCACATCCCCCGCCGCCCAGCCCATGCCCACATGGACCAGCGCGTAAGGCAGGCTGCCGGCGAGGTTCCAGAGCAGGAAGCGCCGCCGCTCCATCCCCGCCAGCGCCGCCGCCAGCGGCGCCAGCCCCGAGACCGGGCCCAGAAAGCGGCCCAGCACCAGCGCGAAGCCGCCGCGCCGGGCGAACAGATCCTCGGCCCGCTTCAGCGCCCTGGACTGCATCATGCGCGGCCCCAGCCTGCCCCGCGCCAGCCGTCCGGTCCAATAGCTCGCCTCGCCCCCCAGCGCGGCGCCCAGGGCCGCGAACCACACCAGGTCGAAGAAATCGAGCAGCCCGCGCTGCACCAGGATGCCGCCCGCATCCACGACCAGCGTGCCCGGGATCACCACGCCGGTGACGAAGAACCCTTCCAGCAGCGCCGCCAGCCCGATCAGCCAGTAATCCAGCACGCCCAGCGATTGCAGCGAGGGCAGGATCTGGTCGATGCTCATGGGCTATTTCCCGATCAATCCGCGCGGTGTCCCCGCGATCAGCAGCGCCGTGTCGCCAAGCGCGATCAGCGGCGACAGCCCCGGTGGCAAGGCCAGGTAGCGCGAACGCCACTCGGGCTGGAACTTCTGCTTGAAGGCGCGCAG
>JAGQSL010000254.1 GCA_020439525.1 Acidimicrobiales bacterium
ACGTGTGGGTGGCCAACAACCCGCCGCTCACCTACCTGCTCGCGGCAGGGCCCAGCGCGCTCACCCGGGCGCTCGGGGTGCCGGGCGGACCGCTCGTGGGCCTGCGGCTGCTCAACGTCGCCGCCACGGCCGGCGCCGTCGCCCTGACCTTCCTGCTGGCGCGCGACCTCGCGGGCGGCGACCCGACCGTGGGCCTCGTCGGCGCCGGCATCGTGGCCGCCACGCCCCACCTGGGGTTCGTCGCCGCGCTGGGCTTCAACGACGGCACCAGCCTGCTCGCCACGACGGCCGTGGCGCTGGCCCTCGCCCGCCTCGCCGGGGCCGGTGCCGGATAGGTCGACGGCGTGCGAGCCGCCCGCTGGCTCGGGCTGGCCGCGGCCGGCGCCGCGCTGTGCCGGCCGATGGCGCTGGTCTACGCCGGCGCCGCGGTCGCCATCGGCGCGGCGATCACCTGGTGGCGCCGCCAGGCCCCGCTCCCGATCGCCGCGGCCTGGCTCGCCGGGCCCACCGCGGTCTCGGCCGGGTGGTGGTACGCCCTCTCGTGGGCCCGCTACGGCGACCCCACCGGGTCCGATGCGCTGTTCGAGAAGTTCGATCGCCAGCCTGGCGCTCCGCTGCCCGAGATCCTGACCACCCGGGGCATCTGGGAGTCCAACCTCCGCACGATCGCCACCCGACGCCTCGAGGCACCGCTGCCGGGCGACCCCTACCTCTGGTACCAGCTCGCCCTCTGGGTGCTGGTCGTCGGTGTCGCGGGCGCCGCGGTGCTCGTGGTCCGCTCGGCCGTGCGCCATCGCGGTGGCCGCTCGGCCGCGCCCGGCCGCGCTCCCGCCCTGCCCGGCACCGCCTGGGCGGCGAGCGCCGCGCTCGCGACCGTCCCGCTGGTCCTGGTCGCCCAGCACCGGGCCGGGGGCGGCACCATCCACCCCCGCTACCTGTTCCCGATGCTCGCGCCGGTCTCGGCTGCGATCGCCCTGACCACGGTGCGGCTGCTCACCCGATGGGCGGGCGCCGCCCTGGTCGCCGTGCTCGCCCTCGCCACCTGGCGCCAGACCCGGGCGTCGGCCGACTGGCTCGCCGACCACCCGACCGGCCCGCTCGGGAGCGTGCTGGTGGGCCCCATCGGACCCGACCTCCTCCGGGTCGCCGGGCTGGTCGCCGCCGTCGCAGGCCTGGCGCTGCTGCTCGCCGCCATCGCGGTGTCGACCGGCGGACGGGGGCGGCCCACTACCGTTGCCCCTTCGTGAGCGACCGACGCATCGCCCTGGTACCGCCCCGGTACGGCCCCGACGTGGTGGGTGGTGCCGAGCTGGTGCTCCGCGAGGTGGCCCACGGCCTCGCCGCTCGGGGGTGGGAGGTCGAGGTCCTCACCACCACCGCGGTCGACCACCACACCTGGGCCAACCACTACCCCGCCGCCACCACCCGCGACGGCGCCGTGGCGGTGCGGCGGTTCCCGGTCGTGTCCGACACCTCGGGCGCCGCCCGCGCCGAGCTGGTCCACGCCCTGCAGCGGGGCGAGGCGCCCACGCTCGCCCAGCAGGAGCGCTGGATGAACGACGGGCTGCGCGTACCCGAGCTGTTCCACGCCCTGCTCGACGACGCCGAGCGCTTCCGGGCGATCGTGGTGTCGCCGTACCTGTTCTGGACGTCGTTCGCCGGCGGCCTCGTGGCCCCCGAGCGCACCATCCTCCGCCCGTGCCTCCACGACGAGCCCGAGGCCCGCTTCGAGCTGTTCGAGCCGCTGTTCGACGGCGTCGCCGAGCTCTGGCTCAACACCGACCCCGAGCTCGAGCTGCTCGACGCCCTCTGGCCCGGCCACGCCCCGGCGTCGGTGATCGGCGAGGGCGTCGGGGTGCCCGAGCGCTACGACCCGGCCGGGTTCCGCGCCCGCCACAGCCTCGGCGAGCGCCGGTTCGTGCTCTACGGCGGGCGCCGCGAGGGCGCCAAGGGCTGGGACCAGCTGGTGGAGGGGTTCGCGGCCGCCGTCCGCAAGGAGGACCTCGACCTCTCGCTCGTGACCTTCGGCGTGGGCGAGGTGCACGGCCCCGCCGACGTGGCCGACCGGATCGTCGACCTCGGCCGCATCGACGACCGCGACCGCGACGACGCGTTCGCCGCGGCCGCGGCGTACGTGCAGCCGTCCGCGCTCGAGTCGTTCTCGCGCACCGTGATGGAGGCGTGGCTGGCGGGCACGCCGGTCATCGCCAACGGCGCCAGCGCCGTGGTGTCGTGGCACTGCGCCCGCTCGGGTGCCGGGCTCACCTACGACGACGACGCCTCCCTCGAGCAGTGCCTGCGCTTCGTAGCCGAAGCGCCCGGCGAGGCCGCCGCCCTCGCCG
>JAGQSL010000255.1:0-533 GCA_020439525.1 Acidimicrobiales bacterium
CATGACCATCGTCAACCAGACGATCCCGCGGGCGCTGCGCCGCCTGGGGTACTCGCCGGTGCAGGTCACCGACATCATCGCCTACATCGACGAGAACAAGTCGATCCTGGGGGCGCCGCACCTCGCCGAGGAGCACGTGGCGGTGTTCGCCTGCTCGATGGGCGACAACGCCATCCACTACTCGGGCCACGTGCGGATGATGGCGGCGGTCCAGCCGTTCATCTCCGGCGCCATCTCCAAGACGGTGAACATGCCCGAGGACGTCAGCGTCGAGGACGTGGAGCAGCTCCACATCGACGCCTGGAAGCTCGGCGTGAAGGCCGTCGCCATCTACCGCGACAACTGCAAGGTGGCCCAGCCGCTCTCGATGGCCAAGAAGGAGGGCGCCGAGGGCGAGGCGCCCGCCGCCGCCGCCCCGCAGGTGGTCGAGGTCGAGAAGATCGTCGAGCGGGTGGTCGAGAAGGTCGTCAAGACCCCCGTCCGCGAGAAGCTGCCCCGCAACCGCACGTCGAAGACCTTCGAGTTCCGGGTGG
>JAGQSL010000255.1:544-2808 GCA_020439525.1 Acidimicrobiales bacterium
TCACCGTCGGCGAGTACACCGACGGGCGCCCCGGCGAGGTGTTCCTCAAGGTGGCCAAGCAGGGCTCGACGCTCGCCGGCATCATGGACGCCCTGTCGATCAGCGTGAGCTACGGCCTCCAGTACGGCGTGCCGCTGCGCACCTACGTCGAGGCCTTCGCCAACACCCGCTTCGAGCCCGCCGGCATGACCGACGACGCCGAGCTGCGCATCGCCTCGTCGCTGCTCGACTACATCTTCCGCCGCCTCGCCATCGACTACCTGTCGAAGGAGGAGCGCGAGGAGCTCGGCATCCTGACCGTCTCCGAGCGCACCCAGCCCACGCTCCCCGGCGTCGAGGAGACGGTGGTGGAGAACCGCCAGGGCTCGGACCTGCCGGCCGATCCGAAGTCGATCCCGTCGGCCTCGGAGCTCGCCGCCGCCCTCCAGGAGACGCCCGAGGAGCTCGGCCAGCAGAGCCTGCTCGACCGGGCCGGCGTGACCGACCCCACCCCGGCTCGCACGGAGCTCCCGCAGGTGAAGCCCTCGGCGGCGCACTCCGACGCCCCGTACTGCTACCAGTGCGGCGTCCAGATGCAGCGGGCCGGCTCGTGCCACGCCTGCCCCAGCTGCGGCTCCACCAGCGGCTGCAGCTGACGACCCGCGGTCGGGGCCACCTCCCCCCGGCTCCGACCGCCTCGACGCCCCGGCCGGGCGCCCTCCCCACGGGGCGGGTGCCCGGCCGGCGTCGCGTCGCGCCGAGGGTGGGGTGACCGAGCTCGGGATGTCCGTTCTGGCGGGATCGTCCACCTACGATGCGTGGCGATGAGCGGCGGGGACGAGCAGCAGGGCGGGGGAGCCCAGGCACCACCGGGCTGGTACCCGACCCCCGACGGTCGCACCGCCTGGTGGGACGGCACCCAATGGCACCTCGACGCCCAGCCGCCGACGGCCGCCGCTCCCGTCCCTGGGGTCCCGTCGGTGCCGGGCACCGGCCAGCCCGGCTACGGCCAGCCCGGCTACGGCCAACCGGGGTACGGCCCGCCCGGCTACGGGGCGTACGGCGCCTACCAGCCGGCGATGGGGCCGCGGGCCCCCTACACCAACATCAAGTCGCTGGCCGGCATCGTGCAGGCCCTCGCGGTGATCGTCGTCGCCTGCCACGGGGCGGCGATCCTCGTCGACATCTGGCGCCTGTCGCTCCTCTCCGACGACGCGTCGCTCACGTTCGATCGCCTCGACACCCTCGATGGCGCGGATGCCCTCGCCGCCATCGTGGGGCTGGTGCTGGGTCTGGCCTTCCTCGTGAACGGGGTGCTCTTCCTCGTCTGGCGCCACCGGGTGCAGCGCAACCTGGGCGAGGCGCTCGGCGTGGCCTACCTCGAGTACACGCCGGGCTGGAGCGTGGGCTGGTGGTTCGTCCCGTTCGCGAACCTCGTCAAGCCCAAGCAGGCGATGAACGAGGCCTGGACCGCGTCGTCGGCCAGCGAGCCGCCGGGCACCGCGGGGTGGCGCCAGCGCAAGGCACCGCCGCTGCTGTCGTGGTGGTGGGGCTTCCTGATGGCGGGCTACCTGGCCGGTGCCTTCATCGGCGTCGCGTTCGGCGATGCCTCTTCTGGGGTCTACCCCTCCGTCAGCCAGCTGCGGGCCAACATGATGGGCAGCATCGTCTCGTCGGGCTTCTACATCGCCGCCGGCGTGGCGTTCCTCAAGATCGTGCGGGGCATCACCGACCGCGTGGCCGAGCGGGCCCGCGTGCTCGGCATGGGCACCGAGTAGCTCGAGGCGGTCTCAGGCGTAGCCGAGGTCGCGGGCGGCGCGGGTGAGATCGTCGCGGAACGCCGGGTCGGCGATCGCGATCAGCTCCCGGGTGCGCTCGCGGATCCCCAGCCCCCGCAGCTCGGCCACACCGTGCTCGGTGACCACCTTGTCGACCGTGTTCTTCATGGTGGTGACCGCCGAGCCCGGCGTCAGCGTGGGCACGATCCGCGACACGGTGCCGTGTCGGGCCGTCGAGGGGAGCACCACGAAGCCCTGGCCGCCGGGGGCGAACATGGCGCCGCGGGCGAAGTCGGCCTGGCCGCCCGAGCCCGACCAGTAGCGGCCGCCGATCGTCTCCGACGCGCACTGGCCGAGGAAGTCGACCTCGGTGGTGGCGTTGATCGACACCAGGTCGCGCTGCTGGGCGATCACCCGGGGGTCGTTCACCCAGTCCACCGGTAGTAGCTCCACCGCCAGGTGCTCGTCGAGGAAGTCGTAGAGGCGGCGGGTGCCCAGGGCGAAGGT
>JAGQSL010000256.1 GCA_020439525.1 Acidimicrobiales bacterium
CGTGGCCTTCTCGAGCGATCCCTTGGGCAGCACCAGCTTCAGCACGGGCGTTGACGGTACCGGCCCGTCCCCCACCTGGGCCAAAGGGTTCGCGACCGACCCGCCGGTCACCCCGCGTAGCGCGCCGCGCCGGGCACGGCGACGGTGGGCGCCGGACCGCTCGGCGCCGCCGGCGGCGGCGCGGTCGTGGGTGGTGGCGCGGTCGTCGTCGTGCTCGGGGGCGTGGACGCCCGGGCGGCCGCCCGGCCGTCGGCGAGCACCTCGGCCACGGCGTCGTAGGCCGGCTTCGGCGCGAAGGCGTCGTCGAACAGGAGCGGGCGCGTCGGCGTCGGCAGCAGGCCGAGCGCATCGAGCCACGTGTCGCGGTCGGACACGCCCCAGGTGGTCACCTCCTCGCACGACGTCACGGCCAGGCACGCGGTCACGATCGTGCGGTAGGCCTCGGCCTGGCGTCGGAGGACACCGGGGTCGTCGGGCCCGGTGGCGACGTCGAGCTCGGTGATGGCCACGGCCAGTCCCAGGTCGGCGAACTGCTGGAGCTCGGCTTGGAACCTCGCCCGGTCGGGCCCGTCGGGCGTGGGCCGGTGGGTCTGGATGCCGATCCCGTCGATCGGCACCCCCTCGGCGAGGAGGCTGCGCACCAGCGCGAGCAGCGCCTCGTGCTTGAGCGGACTGAGGTCGGTGCCGTACTCGTTGAGCCAGAGCTCCGCCGTCGGGTCGACCTCGTGGGCGAGGCGGAAGGTGTCGGCGATCCAGCCCGGGCCGAGGACCCGCTCGAACACCGAGCCTGACGTGGCCGTGCCGGCGGTCTCGAGCGGCTCGTTCACCACGTCCCAGCGATGGACGCGGCCCCGATAGCGCTCGAGGATCCCACGGACGTGCTCGGCCAGCTCGGCGCGCAGCTCGTCGGGGTCGGTGAGGGCGACCACCCATGCCGGCGTGTAGCGATCCTGCGCCCACACGAGGTTGTGCCCGCGGACCTCCATGCCGTTGGCCTCGGCGAAGGCGACCACGGCGTCGGCCCCGGCGTAGTCCACCTGGTCGCGCTGAGGCTCGATGGCGTACCACTTCATGGCGTTCTCGGGGGTCAGCGAGGAGAACTCCCGGGCGAGCGTCGCCGAGTGCTGCGGGTCGGCGATCTGGCCCGGCTCCAGCGTGGCGCCGATCCGCAGGCCTGCGCCGGAGGCCAGCGCGCGCAGCGGCCCGGGCGCCGGGGCGGCGGCGGCCGTCGGCGCGAGCGCCGAGACGGCCAGCGCGAGCACCACGGCGGCGGCGCGCCCCCTCAGATCCACGGCCTCAGGCTAGGACGACGATCCTCCGACCGCGGCGCCGTCCTCGTGGGCGGTGATCACGCGCACGAGCAGGTCCTCCAACGTCTGGCGATCCGCCGGGGCGAGGACCCCGAACACGTCGTCGGCCACGGTGGCGGCCACCCCCTCGAACTGCTCGATGGCGTGGCGCCCGTCGTCGGTGACCTCCACCGCGTAGCGCCGGCGGTCGGCCGGGTCACGACGGCGCTCGACGTAGCCGGCGGCCTCGAGCACGTCGAGCAGCCCGACGAGGTCGGACGGGTCGATGCCGAGCTGGTCGCCGAGGGCCCGTTGCGACGGCGCCGTCGCCCCCGTGGCCACCGCCCGCAGCACCGAGAAGCACCCGGGGCGCAGCCCGGCATCCACCGCCCAGGCCTCCTCGGCCATCCGCACGGAGAACGCGCGCCGCATGACCGCACCCAACCGGGCGAGGGCCAGCACCGGCGGGGCGTCGGTGACTTGCGGTTCCATGGGACCAACCCTATCGTTGGGCTTTCCAACGATCCAGTCCCCCCACGAAGGCGGAGCCCATGGCCGCAGCCGACCTCGATCCCTCCTCGTCCGCGGTCGAGGTCGCAGGCCTCCAGAAGCGCTACGGCGACTTCGAGGCCGTCCGTGGCATCGACTTCTCCGTGGGCCTCGGCGAGACGTTCGGCTTCCTCGGGCCCAACGGCGCCGGGAAGAGCACCACGATCAAGATGCTCTGCACCCTGGTGACGCCGAGCGGCGGGACCGCTCGCGTCGCCGGCCACGACATCGTCCGGGAGCGGGCGCAGGTGCGGCGCAACATCGGGCTCGTCTTCCAGGACACGACGCTCGACACCTACCTCACCGCGGCCCAGAACCTCCGGTTCCACGCCGACCTCTACGACATGCCTCGGCACCTCGTCGAGGGCCGCATGCAGCAGGTGCTCGAGATGGTGGGCCTCTGGGATCGCAAGGACCAGGAGGTGGGTGCCTTCTCGGGGGGCATGAAGCGCCGCCTCGAGATCGCCCGCGGGCTCATGCACTCGCCCCGGGTCCTGTTCCTCGACGAGCCGACCGTGGGCCTCGATCCCCAGACGCGCGCGTCGATCTGGGGCTACATCGGCGAGCTGCGCCAGCAGGAGCAGATCACCATCTTCCTCACCACGCACTACATGGACGAGGCCGAGCACTGCGACCGCATCGCCATCATGGACAGCGGCGAGCTGAAGGTCCTCGACACCCCCGAGGCGCTCAAGGCCGGCGTGGGCACCGATCGGGTGCAGATCACGACCGCGGACGACGAGGCCGCCATCGCGGCCATCGCCGCCACCTTCGACCTCGAGGCCGTGATGAGCGAGGGCAAGGTCACCATCAACGTCGCGGCCGGGGAGGCGTTCGTCCCCCGGCTCTTCGCCGAGCTCGGCATCCCGATCCACTCGGTGTCGGTCGCCCGGCCCACGCTCGACGACGTCTTCATGTCCATCACCGGCCGCACGATCCGCGACGCCGAGGCGTCGGCGGGCGATCGGTTCCGAGCGGCCACCGCCGCCTTCCGGGGAGGATCCCGATGACCACGCTCGACCGTCCCGCCACCGCCGAACTCGCGTCCGTCCGGGTCACCGGTGGCGGCGCCTCCCAGGACCTGCGCGCCATCAAGGTCGTCATGGCCCGCGAGCTCATCCGGTTCCGCCAGGACAAGATCCGCATCGTCTCCGCCCTCGTGCAGCCGGTGCTGTTCATCTTCGTGCTCGGCACCGGGCTGTCGTCGATCACCGACCAGAGCACGTCGGGCCTCGACTTCCGCACCTTCATGTTCCCCGGCGTGCTCGCCACCTCCGTGCTGTTCACGGCGGTGTTCTCGGCCATGTCGATCGTCTGGGACCGTGAGTTCGGCTTCCTCCGCGAGATGCTCGTCGCCCCGGTGCGCCGCAGCTCGATCATCGTGGGCAAGGCGCTCGGCGGCGCCCTCGTGGCCACGATCCAGGGCCTGCTCGTGCTCGCCTTCGCCCCGCTCGTCGACGTGCCCCTCCACCCCGTGATGGTGGTGGTGCTGGCCTTCGAGATCTTCCTGCTCTCGTTCACCCTGACCTCGATGGGCCTGGTGATGGCGGCTCGCATCCAGCAGATGCAGACGATGATGGGGATCATGCAGATGGTGCTGCTGCCGCTGTCGTTCCTCTCCGGCGCCCTCTACCCCATCGACAACCTGCCGAAGTGGCTCCACACGCTGGTGATGATCAACCCCGTCACCTACGCGGTGCACGCCGTGCGCAGCACGGTGTTCCACTACCTCGATGCCCCCCAGCAGGCCAAGGACGCGCTGAACCCGCCGCTCACCTGGAACGGCTGGGTGGTGCCGATGGGGGTGCAGCTCGGCGTGGTGATCGTGCTCGGGCTGGGCCTGATGCTGCTGGCCGCCCAGCAGTTCGAGAAGGCCGAGTAGCCCGACCGCGCCTGGCGAGGTTCAGCCGACGCCGAGCAGGTCGACCACGAAGACGAGGGTCTCGCCGCCCTTGATGACGCCGCCGGCGCCCCGATCGCCGTACCCGAGGTGCGGGGGGATGGTGATCTTGCGGCGGCCGCCCAGCTTCATGCCGGCCACGCCCTGGTCCCAGCCGGCGATGACCTGGCCGGCGCCGAGGCGGAACCCGAAGGTGTCGTTGCGGTCCCACGAGGCGTCGAACTGGCCCTTGGTCGACCACGCCACCCCCACGTAGTGCACCTCCACCGGGTGGCCGGCGGCGGCCTCGGGCCCGTCGCCCTCCACGAGGTCCTCGATGACCAGCTCGGTGGGGGGCGCTTCGTCGGGGATGGTGATCTCGGGCTTCTCGCTCATGGCCGGCGACCCTATCGGCCGGGCCGCCTCCCGACTCCCCCGGGTCCTCCGCCCTCGGCGACGACGAGGCGGAACCCGGTGTCGAGCTCGGCCCGGTCGAGCAGGTGGCCGTGGCGTCGGTGCCAGCTGCCGTCGGCGAGATCGGCGGCCAGGCGCGCCATGCGCGCCGCCACGAGGTCGTCGGGCAGGAGCGCGAGGCCCGAGGCGCACGCCCGCACCGCGGGGTCGAGGTAGGCCTCGGGCCGCTGCCAGTGGGCGGGCTGGAACCCGTCGACGCAGTCGGCGGGCACCGGGACCACCTCGATACGCCCCGCACCGCCCAGCCGCTCGAGGACCTCGGCGGGGCGCGGCGGGCGAGACACCGCCAGCTCGCCGATCTCGGGCAGGTAGTCGTCGACCAGCCAGAACGACACCACGTCCACCGGCTCGTAGGAGAGCACGACCTGCCGGCGGGCCACCCGGCGCAGCTCGGTCAGGCCGCGCTCGACGTCGGTCCAGTGGTGGATGCTGAGCACGGTCATGGCCACGTCGAACGACCCGTCGGTGAACGGGAGCGATTCGGCCACCCCCGCCACGCACGGCGCGGCACCGGGTCGGCGCTGCCGTCGCATCGTCGCGGACGGCTCCACGGCCACGACCGTCCGATCGGCGGGCTCGTACGAGCCCGTACCGGCACCGACGTTGACCACCGAGCAGGCCTCGCCGAGCGCCCGGTGGATCTGCGCCTCGACGCGGGGGTCGGGCCGACGCCCGGTCGCGTAGGTCTGGCCGATCCGGTCGTAGGTGGTCATCCGCCGATCGCCACCGTCAGCCGTTGCGGATGCGGCTGAGCAACGTGGCCATCTCGACGGCGACCTTGGCGCCGTCCTCGCCGACGTTGTGGCCGCCCGGCCCCTCCGAGCGGGCCAGGGCCTGGTCGAGGTTCTCCACGGTGAGCGCCCCGAAGGCGATGGGGACGCCGGTCTCGAGCTGCGCCCGTTGGATGCCACCGGCGCACTCCCCCGCGACGGCCTCGTAGTGGGTGGTCTCGCCGCGGATCACGCAGCCGAGCGCGACCACCGCATCCACGCGGCCAGAGAGCGCCCACGTCTTGGCGGCGAGCGGCAGCTCGAAGGCGCCAGGCACCCAGTCGACGGTGACCTGCGCCTCGGGGACGCCCGCCGCGGCGAGCCCGCGCTGCACGCCCTCGAGCAGGCGCAGGGTGATGCGCGAGTTCCACCGGGCGGCGACGACGGCCACGTGCAGGTCGGTGCCGTCGAGCACGGCCTCGGGCACGCCCTCGGCGGGGTGGTCGCCGGCCATCAGCCCTCGCCGCCCAGGGTCTCGACGTCGTCGGCCGATTCCGGCGGCACGGCACCGGCCGGGTCGGCCGGCAGGTCCTCGAGGCCCTCGAGCAGGTGGCCCATCTTCTCGGCCTTGGTCTTGAGGTAGCGGAGGTTCTCGGGGTTGGGGGCGGTGATCGACGGCACCCGATCGGTGATGTCGAGGCCGAACCCGTCGAGGCCGCCGTACTTCGCCGGGTTGTTCGTGATGAGGCGCATCGTGGTCACGCCGAGGTCGACCAGGATCTGGGCGCCGATGCCGTACTCGCGGGAGTCGACCGGGAGCCCGAGCGCTTCGTTCGCCTCCACCGTGTCGGCGCCCTCGTCCTGCAGCTCGTAGGCCCGGATCTTGTGGCCGATGCCGATCCCCCGCCCCTCGTGGCCGCGGAGGTAGACGATGACGCCCTGGCCCTCCTCGGAGATGAGCTTCATGGCGGCGTCGAGCTGCACGCCGCAGTCGCAGCGCATGGAGCCGAAGACATCGCCGGTCAGGCACTCGGAGTGGACCCGGACGAGGACGTCGTCGGCGCCGGCGATGTCGCCCTTCACCAAGGCCACGTGCTGCTCGCCGTCGAGCACCGACTCGTAGACCTTGCAGGCGAAGTCGCCCCACGCCGTGGGGATCCGAGCATCGGCGATCTGGCGGACGAGCTTCTCCGTGCGGCGCCGGTACCGGATCAGATCCGCGATGGAGATCATGTACAGGTTGTGCTCGCGAGCGAAGCGGCGCAGCTCCGGCTGGCGAGCCATGTCGAGCTTGTCGCCCGTCACGATCTCGCACAGGATGCCGGCCGGGTAGAGCCCCGCCATCCGCGCCAGGTCCACGGTCGCCTCGGTGTGGCCGGCCCGCTTGAGCACGCCGCCCTCGCGGGCCTCGAGCGGCAGGATGTGGCCGGGCCGGGCCAGGTCGCCCGGCCGGGTGGTGGGGTCGACCATGGCCAGCACCGTGGCCGCACGGTCGCCCGCCGAGATGCCCGTGGTGGTGCCGTGGCGGAAGTCGACGCTCACGAGGAACGCGGTGCGCATCGACTCGGTGTTCGACTCCACCATCGGGCGCAGGTCGAGCTCGGCGGCGCGCTCGGAGGTGATCGGCGCGCAGATGAAGCCCGAGGTGTGCTGCAGGAAGAAGGCGATCTTCTCGGGGGTCACGTGCTCGGCCGCCATGATGAGGTCGCCCTCGTTCTCGCGGTCCTCGTCGTCGACGACCACGATGATCTCGCCGCGGGCGAACGCGGCGAGGGCTTCGGGGATGTCGGCGAGCGGTCCGTCGTCGGAGGGGCCACGGTTGCCGACCTCGAAGTCGGCCACGTTGCCCGGCATCTCGGCGGGGCTGGTGTCGGTCATGGACGGTGTCCTTCCAGGAGCGACTCGACGTACTTGGCCACGACGTCGAGCTCGAGGTTCACGGGGTCGCCGGGGCCCTTGCGCCCCAGGGTGGTGACCGCCGCGGTGTGGGGGATGATGGCGACCGAGAAGCCGTCGTCGTGCACCGCCGCCACGGTGAGGCTGGTGCCGTCGATGGTGATCGAGCCCTTGTGCACCACGTAGCGCAGCAGGTCGGCGGGCATCGAGATCCGCAGGTCGGGCGCGGCGTCCACGATCGTGCCGACGGCGTCGACGTGGCCCTGCACGAGGTGGCCGCCGAGGCGGTCGGCGAGGCGCACGGGTCGCTCGAGGTTCACCGGATCGCCGGGGCGCAGCGCGCCCAGGCTGGTGCGGGCGTAGGTCTCCTCGACCACGTCGGCCTCCCACCAGCCCTCGTCCCACGCCACCACCGTGAGGCAGGTGCCGTTGACGGCGATCGACGCCCCGAGCTCGACGTCGTCGAGCACGGTGGTGGCGCCGATGCGCAGCTTCGGACCCTCACGGGAGATGACGGTGCCGAGCTCCTCGACGATCCCGGTGAACACCTACGCGCCTCCCTCGGCATCGGATGGGTCGCGGACGGGCTCCACCTCGCCGACCCGCACCACCGGGACCGGCCCGGTGACGGGCGACGGGGCGAAGGGCGTGAGGTCGACGCGCACGTCGCCCCCCACCATCCGCACATCGGTGATGGCGCCGCGCCACACGTCGGCCATGGTCTCGGCCCCGGGCCCGGCGAGCATCGGGCGGCCGTCCTCGCCCCCGAAGAGCACCGGCGCGAGGTAGGCGACGTAGTGGTCGACGAGGCCCCGCCGGTGGAACTCCCCGGCGACGGTGGGGCCGCCCTCCACGAGCACCTGCAGCACGCCGCGCTCGCCGAGCTGCTCGAGCAGGTCGTCGAGGTCGCCCTGGAACTCGAGGGCGGGCTGCACGCGCGCCTCGGCCGGCGCCGTGCCGAGCACCACCCGCAACGGATCGCGGCCCTCCACGTGGCGCACCGTGAGCGCCGGATCGTCGGCTCGGACGGTGCCCGCGCCGACGACGACCGCATCGCTCTCGGCCCGCAGCTGGTGGGCGTCGGCCCGGGCCGCCCCGCCGGTGATCCACTGGCTGGTGCCGTCGGGTGCCGCGGTGCGCCCGTCCAGGCTGGCGGCGAGCTTGAGGACGACCCAGGGCCGGCCCGTGCGCCGGTGCTTCAGGTAGGGCGCGAGGAGGGTGCGGGCCGGGTCCTGTTGCACGCCGACCTCGACCTCGACGCCCGCGGCGCGCAGGCGCTCGAGCCCCGCCCCGGCCACCAGCGGATCGGGGTCCTCCAGCGCGACCACGACGCGGGCCAGGCCGGCGGAGAGGAGGGCGTCGGCGCACGGCCCGGTGCGCCCGGTGTGCGAGCACGGCTCGAGGGTGACCCACGCGGTACCGCCACGAGCCGCCTCGCCCGCCGCGTCGAGCGCGACCACCTCGGCGTGGCGGCCGCCGGCGGGCTCGGTGGCCCCCGTGAACACCGCGCCGGACGGCGATTCGACCACGCAGCCCACCCACGGGTTCGGCGACGTGCGGGCGCGGACCGAGGCGGCGAGCTCGATCGCCTGGTTCATGGCCTCGATGTCGTCCACGTGCGTGCTGCTCGTTCCCATCACGAGATGCGCGGCGCGCGAAGCACAGCGCACCCCTCGCTCTCATCCGGACTCTCACCGTCGGCTCCGGGATCTCACCGGATCGGCCCGAGCCGAGGCTCGGGTTCGCGGGCTTCACCGCCGGTCGGGACTTGCACCCTGCCCCGCGAGGAGGCGTGTTCGTTCTCGGTTGTGCGCCCACTCTACGAACGCGCTCCGGTCGCGAACAACCCCGATCGTTGCGATCGCGACCGGTTACCCGCCGCTCAGTGGGGTCGATCGCCGCCGAGGAGGGCGAGGGCGTGGGGCACCACGTCGATCACGGCCTCGAGGCACTCGACGGCCCCCTTCGGCGAGCCGGGCACGTTCAGGATCAGCGCCCGGCCCCGGGTGCCCGCGATGCCTCGCGACAGCCTCCCGAGCGGGTTGACCAGGCGCATCGCCTCGGCGAGCCCGGGCGCCTCGCGCTCGATCACCCGACGGGTGCCCTCGGGCGTGAGGTCACGAGGCCCGAACCCGGTGCCGCCGGTGGTCACCAGGAGCCCGGCGAAGCCCGCGGTCTGCGCGAGGAGCGTCTCGGCCACGGCCTCCACGCCGTCGGGCGACACGATCGTGGCCTCGACCGTCGCGCCGGCGGCCTCGAGCACCGCGCGCAGGGCCGGGCCGCCGCGATCCTCCCGGCTCCCGTCGGCGACGCCATCGGACACCACCACCACCCGGGCGCGCCACGAGCGGGGTGCCGGTGCACCAGGGATGGGTGGGGGCTCAGCCACGGTCGTCCTCCTCGTCTCGAGGCGCGTCGGTCGATGCGCCCGGGCGACGCCACGCGAAGATCGCCATGCCGTCGGTGTCGGCGATCTGGGGGAGCAGCAGGGCACCACTCCCCCACGGGCGCCACGGACCGCCCGGCGGGTCGGCCGCCGTCCAGCCCTCGTGGTCCGCGGCGAACGAGTCGGCGACGGCGATGGTCTCGGCGACCGTCAGGGTGCAGACCGAGTACGTGAGCCAGCCGCCCGGGCGCACCAGGGTCGCGGCAGCGTCGAGCAGTTCGCGCTGGAGGCCGGCGAGGCGTTCGGGTGCCTCCGCATCGATCCGCCACCGAGCATCGGGCCGACGACGCAGCGAGCCGAGCCCGGAGCAGGGCGCATCGACGAGGACCCGATCGAACGCCGCGGTGGCGAACGGTGGGCGCCGGCCGTCGGCCACGACGACGTCGAGGCGTCCGGGCGCCAGGCCGAGGTCGTCGGCGTTCGCCCGCACCAGGCGAGCGCGCGAGGCGCGGCTGTCCGCCGCGACGACCGAAGCCGATGCCGCCAACCCCGTCGCCTTCCCGCCCGGAGCGGCGCACAGGTCGAGGAGGCGCTCGCCGGGTCGGGCCCCGACCGCCTCGACCACGAGCTGCGACGCGCGGTCCTGCACGTAGCCGTCGGCGCGCTCGACGGCGCTCGCCGCCCCGTTCATCGACGTGAGGGCGGCCAGGGCGTCGTCGTCGCCCAGGTCGGCCACGAGGCGCTCGAGGATCCAGTCGGGATAGCTGAGTCGGACCGCGTCGGACGGCCACGCGTCGTCGGCCGCGGCGACCTTCCGGAGCACGGCGTTCACCAGGCCCCGGGCCTTGCGGGGAACGGTGTCGACCGTCGCCGACACCGCCGCGTGGGGCGGCGTGGCCAGCTCGCGCAGCTGGAACGTGCCGAGGCGCAGCGCGGCGCGGACGGTCGGGTCGAGGTCGCCCAGCGCGTAGCGATCGACGAACCAGTCGCAGGCACGGCGATGGCGCACCGTGCCGTAGACGAGCTGGGTGGCGAAGGCCTTGTCGCGGGGAGGTAGGCCCGAGCGCTCCAGCAGCTTCGGCAGCACGAGGTTCGCGTAGGCGCCGTCGCGCTCGATGCGCACGAGCGCCTCGACCGCGACCTTGCGGGCATCGGGCGTCGGCCCGGGGGGTCGATCGGTCCGGCGCTGCGGGGGACGGCTCCGACGCCGAGGCCCGCTCACTCCCCGTCTCCAAGGCGTTCGCCCGGGCTCGGTCGCGCGCCGTTGCGCCAGGCCGCCGCGTCCTGGGCCCCCTTGCCCTCCGGTTGGACCCGGAGCAGCTCCAGCACGCCGTCGCCGGTCGAGACCCCGCCGTCGACCAGCGTGCCCGGCACCCCGTCGGACCGCCCGGCACCGGCCGCGGGTCGGGCGGCGAGCACCTTCAGCCGCTTGCCCCGGAACGTCGTCCACGCACCGCCGACCCGCACGACCCGATCGAGCTCGATCGCCGGCCGCGACCACTCGAGGCGGAGGTCGTCCGGGCCGATCTTGGCGGCGTAGGTGGCCTCGCCCTGCTGTGGCTCGGGGGTGCCGAGGCCCGCTCGCAGCGTGGCCACCAAGAGCTCGGCGCCGACCGCCGTGAGCTGCGCACGCAGCTCGTCGGCCGTGCTGGTGCGGCGGATCGCCAGCTCGCGACGGGCGTAGACGCCACCGGTGTCGAGGCCTTCCTCGACGGCCATGACGCACACGCCCGTCGCCTCGTCGCCCGCGAGCAGCGCCCGCTCGACCGGTGCCGCCCCCCGCCACCGCGGCAGCAGCGAGAAGTGCAGGTTGACCNNACCATCGGGAGCTGCTCGAGGAGCGAGCGCCGGAGGATCCGACCGAAGGCGACGACGACCCCGAGGTCCGCCCCTGCCTCGGCGGCGTCGGCCACCCGGTGCGATACGGGGATCCCCCGGGCCAGGGCGGCGAGCTTCACCGGCGAGGGGGTCGGCTCGCCCCGCCGTCCCCGACGCTTGTCCTCGCGGGTGACCACCAGCGCCACCTCGAAGCCGGCGTCGAGCAAGGCCTCGAGCGACGCCACGGCGGCCTCCGGGGTTCCGAGGAAGACGAGCCGGTGCGGGTGG
>JAGQSL010000003.1 GCA_020439525.1 Acidimicrobiales bacterium
GCCCGAGGGCGGCCGCCATCGGCCTCGAGGCGAGGCCCGGTCAGCTGGCGGTGGGACCGCCGCGCACGGTCGTGCGCCGCCAGGCGAGCACCGCAGCCCCGACCGAGACCAGCACCAGGGCCCAGGCCACCAGCGGCCGGGGCTCCGAGCCCGTCCGGGGCAGGGTTCCGTCGTCCACGTTCGACGGCCCGACGCCGCCGGGGACCGAGGTGGTGGTGACCGCGGTCGTGGTGGTCGACTCCTCGTCGCTCGGCCCCACGAGCGGGACCTCGGCCGCCTCCGGGTCGGTGTTGTTCGACAGGTCCGGGTCGGGCGTGTCGGCGCTCACCGTGGCCACCGTCTCCACCCGCTGGCCCGACGCCGCCTCGGTCACGTCGACCGTCACCGTGATGGTCGACGAACCACCGGACGCCAGTTCGGGGCGCTGGCAGGTGACGAGGCCGTCGGGGATCGAGCAGGCCCACCCGTCGCCCGCCGCCGCCGTGGCGACCAGCTCCGCGGGCATCTCGTCGGTCACCACGAGGTTGACCGAGGTCGACGGCCCGCCGTTGGTGACCTCGAGCTCGAACGTGCCGGGCGTGCCGACCTCGAGCCCGTTCGTGGCCGCGGCCCGCACCTGCGGCTGCCCGCCGCTCGGCGCGAGGCGGTTGTCGATGGCCAGGTCGGCGACCGGGGTCACCGTGGTGATCGCGTCGTCGCCGGCGGTGACCAGGTTGCCCTCGTCGTCGGTGGCGGCCGCCTCGACCACGTCGGTCACCGCGGTCGGGTCGTCGCTCTCCACGGCCAGGGTGAACTGGCACGAGTAGGTGCCGCCGATGGCGATGGTGCCGCCGGTGGCGCAGTCGGTCGACACCACCGGACCGGTCGTGGTGGTGATGTCGAACGGCGTGGCGCCCTCGACCGAGTCGGTCAGCGCGGTCAGCACCACGGGCTCGGCGGTCGAGGTGTTGGCGACGGTCACGTCGAACACGACGTTCGCCCCCGGCGCCGCCACCTCGGCGCCCCCGTTGTCCTTGGTGACCGAGATGGTCGGGACCACGTCGGTCACCGTGACCGCCGCGGTGTCGCTCGGCTCCACCGAGCCGCCGTCGTCGTCGATCAGGGTGAACGACACCTGGTCGCTCACCACGTCACCGGCGTCCACCCCCGTGATGGCGAGGGTGAAGGTGCACGAGTAGGTGGCCCCCGGCGCGAGGACTGCCCCGGTGGCGCACGTCGTGGCGGTCACGATGCCGCCCACCGCGGTGACGTCGATCGGCGTCCCGTCGACCAGGTCGGTGATCGCCGTGACCGTGGCCGCCTCGGCGGTCGAGGTGTTGGTGACGCTGGCGGTGAAGGTGACGGGCGAGCCCGGCTCGGGGATGGTGTCGACGTCGGCCACCTTGGTGACCGTGCCCGTCGGCGGGACGTCCGTGATGTCCACCACGGCCGAGTCCGATCCGGTCACCGGGGCCTCGTCGTCGTCGGTGCCGGCGACGACCACGGTGTCGGGCACCGAGTCACCGGCGTCGCCCGCCACGGCGAGGGTGAACGTGCACGTCACCTTCTGGCCCGGGTCGAGCGTCGTGCCCACGAGCGCGTCGCAGGTGCCACCCGGCGCGGCCGGCGAGCCGCCGGCCACGGCGTCGGTGATCGAGTCGAGCACGATCGCATCGGCCGTCGAGGTGTTGGTGATGTCGACCGTGTAGGTGACCGTGCCACCGGGCTCGGGCAGCGAGTCGACCGACGGGGTCTTGACCACGGTCAGCGCGCTCGCCACGTCGACGACGTCGACCACCGCGCTGTCCGAGGCGCTGACGGGCGCCTCGTCGTCGTCGGTGCCGGCGACGGTCACGGTGTCGCCCACCACGTCGCCCGCATCGCCCGACACGGTCATCGAGAAGGTGCAGGACGTCGAGCCCCCGGGCGCCAGCGTGGTGCCGATCAGCGCCGCGCAGGTCCCGCCGACGGCGCCAGGCGTACCGCCCTGCACCGAGTCCACGATCGAGTCGAGCGTGACGGCATCGGCCGTGGAGGTGTTCTCGATGACCACGGTGTAGGTGACGGCGGCGCCCGGCTCGGGCACCGACTCCACCGCCGCCGTCTTGGTGACCTTGAGGGAGCTGGCCACATCGGTCACCGACACGGCCTCGTCAGCGGAGCCCGAGACCGACTCGCCGTCGTCGTCGGTGCCGGTCACGGTCGCGGTGTCGTGCACCACGTCGCCGGCGTCGCCCTCGACGCCGAGGTCGAACGAGCACGCCGCCTTCTCGCCCGGCGCCAGCGCCGTGCCGATCAGCGACGGGCAGTTGCCGCCGGCCGCGAACGGCGTGGCGCCCTCGACCGCATCGGTGATGGCACCGATCGTGACGGTGTCGGCCGGCGAGGTGTTGGTGACCTCGACGGTGAAGGTGACCGTGCCGCCCGGCTCGGGCACCGAGCCCACCGACGCCGTCTTGGTCACCGCGATGGAGGAGGCCAGCCCGGTGAAGGTCACCGAGGCGTCGTCCTGGTCGCTCACGTGGTTGCCGTCGTCGTCGGACGCCGTCACCTCGACGACGTCGCTCACGACGTCGTTCACGTCGCCGGCCACGCCCAGGGTGAAGGTGCACGAGGTGCTCGTCTGGGCGGCGAGCATCGTGCCGACGAGGGCCGTGCAGGTGCCACCGGCGGCGAACGGCGTCCCGCCGTCGACGCGGTCGGTGATGGCGTCGAGCGAGACCGCCTCGGGCGAGGTGTTGTCGATCGTCACCACGTAGTCGACCGGCCGGGTCTGGCCGGGCGCCGTCTCGGCCACGGTCGTCGGCGAGGCGGTCTTGGTGACCTCGATGGTCGGGGCCACGTCGGTGACCGTCACCTCGGCGTCGGCCGTGGCGCTGGTCGAGCCGTCGTCGTCGGACGCCGCGACCGTGACCGTGTCGTCGAGGTCGCCGTCGTCGAGGTCCGAGCGATCCACCACGTGGGCGATGGAGAAGGTGCAGCTCTTGGACGCCCCCGGGGCGATGACCGTTCCGACGAAGGTGGCGCAGGTGCCGGCGTCGAGCGGCGAGCTGCTCACGGTCACGTCCACGGGAGACGCGCCCTCGAGCACGTCGCTGATCGAGTCGATGGCCACGGGCTCCACGCCGTCGTTGGTGACCTCGACGGTGTAGGACACGGTCCCGCCCGGCTCGGCGATCGAGGCGACCGACGGGGTCTTGGTGACCGAGATCGTCGGGGCGACGGCGGTGATGGTCACCGAGGCGTCGTCCGAGTCGGTGATCTCGCCCTCGTTGTTGTCCATGGCGGTCACGGTCACCACGTCGTCGATCACGTCGCCGTCGTCGCCGGCCACATCGACGGTGAACGTGCAGGTCGCGGTGGCGTCGGGGCCGGTGAAGGCCAGCTGGGCGCCGACCAGGTCGTCGCAGGTCGTGGCGGTGATGGGCCCGGCGACCTGGGTGATGTCGATCGGCGGGGCGCCCTCGATGGCGTCCTCGAGCTCCGAGATCCAGAGGTCCTCGAGCGAGGTGTTGGTGACGCTCACCGTGTAGGTCACCGAACCACCGGGCTCGGCGACCGAGGTGGGCGACGCCGTCTTGGTGACCTCGATGGTGGCGTCAGGCGCCTGGTTGCTGAAGGTGCACACCACGTCCTGGCCGGGCCCCACGAACACGCTGCTCGGCGATTGCTCGCCCGTGCAGACGGCGTCGCTCAGCGTCCAGCGCGACGGCACCTGCTCGGCCACGGCGTAGGTGCCGACCGGCACGGTGATGGTGTCGGTCGAGGCCGTGCCGCGCATCGCCGTGACCGGCGAGGTGGTCAGCGAGAAGTTGCCGAGGTCGGGGACGTCGGAGGTGAAGGGGAAGGTGCCGTTGGCGCCGTAGGCGTCCTTCACCACCGTGATCGTGCCGGGGTGGGCGGTGTTGACGAAGGTGCAGCGCCACGCCTGGCCCTCGTCGACGGTCAGGCTCGTCGGGCTCACCTGCTCGACGCCCTGCGTCGAGAGCAGGTCGCAGCCCGCCGAGGTCGGATCGAAGTTCGGGTCGGCGTCCTCGGTGACCGAGTAGGTGCCGGGAGCCACCGGGTCGAAGGTGCCCGTCTCGCCGTGGGCGATGCCGCTCAGGGTGTCGACGGTCGTCGGGCCCGAGGCGAGGGCGAAGTCGAACCCGTCCGCCAGCCCGGCGGGCAGCGTCTGCTTGGTGACCTGGATGGTCGCGGCGCGGATCTGGCGGTTGTAGACGTCGCAGTTCACCGCGACGTCGGGTCCGACGGCGAGGTCCGCCAGCTCGCTGGCGTCCTTCGACGCCCCCGGCTGGTTCTGGCCCCGGCTGTCGAAGACCACCGTCGGGTCCGAGCCGTCGAGGGCGTTCACCTCGCAGCGGGCGCCGTTGTAGACCCAGCCGGCCTTGGCCTGCTCGCTCAGGTCCACCGTGGCGTTGCCGCCCGAGCCCTCCCACTTGAAGCTGACGCCCCCCGAGCTGTCGGTGGTGGCGCTGGCCGAGGCGCCCGTGGCGCCCGCCGGCGAGGTCCACGCCGAGGGAGCGGGGCTGACGTCGGCGGTGAAGGTCCACGGGTCGCCGGCCCCGGCCGGGACGGTGGTGCCGTCGGCCTTCTGGAGGAACTTGGTCACGTTCAGCGACGGCGCGCAGAGGTCGCGCACGAAGGCGGCGACGATGGACTCGAGCTGCGAGAAGTTCGGGGCGATGGTGTAGTCGGCCTCGCCGAAGGGCCGGTTCGGCACGCCGCTCGAGTCGAGCGTCAGCTCCTCGTCGCCGGTCACGTCGTTGAGGCGCTGCTCGCTGCTGCTGTCGGTGAGGCCGATGCCGATGCCGAACATGTGGGCGCCGGCGGTCTTGATCGCGCTCGCCTCGTAGACGGCGGCGTCGAGGTTCGCGGTGCTGACCGAGCTCCCGTTGCCGTCGAGGCTGTGGCTGCCATCGTTGGCGTGACCGTCGGGCTCGTCCTGGTTGCGGTAGGTCGGGTCGCCATCGGTGATGAAGACCACGAGGTCACCGGGGCCGCCGGTGCTGCGGCGCACGACCTCGAGGCCGTCGTCCCAGTTGGTGCCGCCGCTGCCGCCGCCCGAGGTGGGCGCCGAGTAGTCACCCGGATCGCGGAAGACGATCGAGCTCAGGTTCGAGGTGAGCGAACCGTTCGACGCCACGCCCTGGGCCCGGCTCGCGAAGGTCGCCACCTTCAGGGTGGACGGCGTCCCCACCAGCGCATCGGCGAACAGCTGCGCCGCCGAACGGACCTGGTCGGCCTCCGACGAGCTGATCGAGGCCGAGTCGTCGAGCACGAGCGTCACGTCGAGCCCGCACGACGATGCGAGGTCGGGGTTGCCGTCGTCGGCCGGCACCGCCGAGGCCAACGGGGTCAGCACCCCCAGGCCGATGGCGGTCACCGCCGCCGCCCATCGCAACCGGCGGGACCCCCGCCACCGACGACCCACGTGATCCGCGATCTCGCTCATGCCCGCACCTGCACCCTCGTTCGCCCGAAACAGGATGCGACAGAGGCCGGTTTCGCTTCACTCCGCTCGGACCCAGCGACCAGTCGGTCCGAACATCACGGTGCGTCCCTCCCGCGCCACGGACGATAGCAAACCGGACACGAGTCGGCATCGGCTGCTCGCGACCGGGGAGCGGAGCCTCTAGATTGCCGGCCGTGTCCGATGAGCTCTCCCGTCCAGCGCTGCTCGACGTGACCGTCGATCGGGGCGCCACCTCCACCACCATCCTCCTCGCCGGCGACCTCGATCCGGCCACCGCCCCGACCCTGGCAGCGGCGATCGACGAGGTCGTCGCCGACCCGACGGTCGATGCCCTGGTGCTCGACCTCGCCGGCCTGGCGTTCGTCGACTCGTCGGGGCTGCGTGCCTTCGTGACCGCTCGAGAGGCGCTCGCCGACCGGGGCACCGGCCTGGTGCTGCGCAACCCGTCGCCCAACACCCGCCGGCTGCTCGACATCACCGGGCTCGGCGAGATCATCGCCGTCGAGTAGGGCTCAGCCGTCGTCGCCGGGCGCGGCCTCGGCCCGCTCGCGCAGCTCGAGCAGGATCTTGCGCAGCAGGCGGGAGAGGTACGACTGGCTGACCCCGATCCGCGCCGCGATCTCGTCTTGGCCGAGGCGCTCGAAGAACCGGAGCTCGATCACGAGGCGCGACCGCTCGTCGAGCTGGTCGAGGAGCTCGGCGACGAGCAGGCGGTCGTCGGTGCGGCCGTAGCCCGGCTCCCCCACGCCGAGGAGGTCGTCGGCATCGGCAGCGGCGCCGTCGTCGTCGGTGCGCACGATGCTCGCCGCCGACCGGGCGCCACCCGCCTCGAGCGCGTCGAGCACCTCGTCGACGGCCAGCTCGAGCGAGGCGGCCAGCTCGGCGACCGTCGGCGTCCGACCGAGGGTGTGGGTCAGAGCCTCCTCGCGCTTGCGCAGCGCGAGGTAGCGCTCCTGCGCGGCTCGGGGAGGACGCACCGTCCATGCCTTGTCGCGCAGCGTGCGCTTCAGCTCGCCGTCCATCGTGCGCCCGGCGAAGGTGGCGAAGCTGGTGCCCTGGTCAGGGTCGAAGCGGTCGACGGCGCGGATCATGGCGAGCAGCGCCGTCTGGCGCAGATCGTCGTGGGCGATGCCGCGGGAGCGGTAGCGCCGGGCCGCCCGGTCGGCGAGGTGGCGGTGGCGGGCGACGATCTCGTTGCGCGCGGCGCGGTCGCCGGTGGCCCGGTATCGGCGGACCAGGTCGCCGACCGCCTCGCGGTCGTCGTCGTGGGCGCCGGTCGAGGCGTCGGCGGGCGCCTCCGCGTCGGTCACGGCGTGGCGACCGCGGCCCGTCGGCGGAGCCGGAACGTGCGATCGCGCCCATCGTCGCCGAGCTCGTGGCCCGGCGCCACCAGCCCGAGCAGGTCCTGCGCCACCGGGTGGAGGGCCGGGAGGGGGCCGGCACCGGCCACCTGGCCACGCACGTCGATGGCATCGCCGTCCACCGCCACCTCGAGGCGCAGGGTCGCGTCGGGCCCGCAGCCCTCGATCAGCGCAGCGGCCAGCTCGTCGACCGCGACGCGCAGGTCCTCGACGTCTTGGAGGGTGAGGGGCAGCTCGGCGGCGACCGACGCGACCGCCACCCGCGCCACCCGCAGCAGGCGAGGATCGGCAGGCACCTCGAGGACGACGGGTCGCTCGGCTCCCATGGACGTTCCTCCGGCGTGGGTCGGCAGGTCGATCGGAGCAACCTAGGCCAGGACGCGACGCCGCCCCCGACGCCGTTGTCGGGGGCGGCGATGGGCGGCTGTCCCACGGGGTGCCACCGCGGCTCGGTCCCGCCGAGCGCAGCAGCGCTCCGCGAGGCCCGATCCCATCGGCAGCGCCCGGCGATCGTTGATGGTCGCCGCGCGCCGAGCGCTCGCCTTCGCGTTCGGGCGGCGCAGGGGCCGGACGGTACGTTCGCGGGCCATGGCCGACCCCACCGCCGCCGCGCCCGCCGACGACACGCCGCAGCACCGCTACGACGCCGCCCTCGCGCAGTTCCTCGAGGCCGAGTGGCAGCAGCGCTGGGAGACCGAGGGCACCTTCCACACGCCGAACCCGGTGGGCGAGCTCGCCGAGGGCTTCGACGCCGTGGCCGATCGCCCGAAGAGCTACGTGCTCGACATGTTCCCCTACCCCTCGGGCGCGGGTCTGCACGTCGGTCATCCGCTCGGGTTCATCGGCACCGACGTCTACGCCCGGTTCCTGCGGATGACGGGCCGCAACGTGGTCCACACCATGGGCTACGACAGCTTCGGGCTGCCCGCCGAGCAGTACGCCCTGCAGACCAACACCCACCCCCGGGTCACCACCGAGGCCAACATCGCCAACATGCGTCGCCAGCTGCGACGCCTCGGCCTCGGCCACGACCCGCGCCGGTCGATCTCCACCACCGACGTCGAGTACTACCGCTGGACGCAGTGGATCTTCCTGCAGATCTTCGGCAGCTGGTACGACGCGGACGCCGATCGGGCCCGGCCGGTGGCCGAGCTGGAGGCCGAGCTGGACGCCGGCGTGCGAGAGCCGGCGGAGGGGACCAACCCATCGGGGCGCCCGTGGGCCGAGCTCGACGCCGACGAGCGCCGCGCCGTGGTGAACGCCCACCGCCTGGCCTACGTGGCCGAGGTGCCCGTGAACTGGTGC
>JAGQSL010000257.1 GCA_020439525.1 Acidimicrobiales bacterium
GCGAGGCGGGCCTGGGCCATCGTCCACGGCCGGTAGAGGACGAAGCCCGACACCACGAAGAACGTGGCGAAGATCGGGATGCAGATCGCGGCGAGCGCCTGGGACCAGGCCGCCGGGATCTCCTCCTCGGCGCCGACGTGGAAGGTGATGACGCACACGGCGGCGAGCACCCGCAGCCCGTCGATGGAGGCGATCCACCCCTGGCCCGGTGCGCCGCCGCTCGACCCGCCGCGTCGGGCGGGCGCGGTTCGCTCGCGTGGTGCCGCGGCGGTTCGTGCGGGCGTCGCCGCGGCTGGCGCGACCGCGGGGGTCCGCTCGGGCGTCGGATCGAGCGCGGGGCCGACCGGCGCAAGTGGGCCGCTCGGACGAGCCGACGGCGGGCGGGACGGGGCGGCGCGGCGCGTGCGCAGCCGTTCGCGTGCGCCGAGCAGCGGTCGTTCGAGCAGGACGAACGTGGTGGCGGCCAGCACGACCGACCCCAGCAGGGTGAGGTACATGGCGGCGAGGAGGTGCACGTCGGTGCCGAGGTGCTCGGTGACCTGCCGCAGCACGAGGTCGTGCCAGAGGTAGATGCCGTAGGTGAGGAAGCTCAGCCGGACCATGGCGGGCGCGGCGAGGCGCCGCGTGATCAGCCCGGTGCCGGAACCGAAGGCGACCGGGGTGAACCAGGCGAGGGCGACCGCGACCCAGATGGCGACGATCAGCGCATCCTGCTGCACCCACTGCACCGACAGCCCCTCCCGGTAGGGGTAGTCGAGGAGGAGCAGCCAGGCGACGACCGTGGCGGCGAGGGCGGTGGACGGCGAGCGCAGCACCACGAGCCAGGCGGGGGTGCGGCGGGTCTGCTGCTGGCGGATGCTGACGACGGCCAGCGCCATGCCCACCACGATCGCCACGAACGGGCGGAGGTCGGCCACCGCGGCGGTGACGGCACCGATGGCCGCCAGCCCGGCGAGCTGGAACGAGGCGGCTTCGGCGCGAGGCGCCAGCGCTCGGTGGGCACCGGCGATGCCGGCGGCGACGATCGGGACGACCAGGTAGAAGATCCACTCCACCGAGAGGGCCCAGGCAGGGCCGATGACCGCGAACCGGGCGCCGGGCACGGCGTAGTGCGTGAGCGTGAGCGTGGCGCCCCACTCCAGCGGCGAGTCGAGCCGGCCGGTGCCGAACACCAGGAGGTAGACGACGAGGGCGGTCCACCACAGCGGCAGCACCCGGATGGCGCGGCCCACGGCGTAGCGGCGGAGGTCGGTGGGCGGGTTGCCGGCGACGTGGCTGGCGGCGAAGGGTCGGTAGATCACGAAGCCCGAGATGATGAAGAAGGTGAACGCCGCGGGCGGCATGATCACCCCGACCCGGGGGTTCGCCTCGAGTACCGCGCCGAGCACGTGGTACACGACGACGGCCAGCGCCCCCAGCACGCGGAGCCCGTCGAGGCCGTCGACGCGTCGAAGGCGCAGGGCCGGGCGCCGCTCGGGGCGTCGGCGGCGGCGCGCGGATGGCGGTCGGGGTCGGGTGGCCCTCGGTTCCCGGACGGTCTCGGTCACGAGCTCGTGGTCACCCAGCGCAGCAGGGCCCCGATCACGTTGAGGCCGGCGCCGACGGTGACGACCAGGATCGGGTCGCCGTCCTCCAGGTCGTCGTGCTCCCGCTCGAGCGCATCGAAGAGGGCGCTGGGCGCCCCGGCAGACGCGGTGTTGCCCGCCCACTCGACGTTGTGCCAGTGGCGCTCGGCCGGGACGTGGAGGTGGTCGGCCACGTGCTCGAGCAGCCGGAGGTTGGCCTGGTGGCACACGAAGGCGCGCAGGTCGCCGGCCTCGAGCCCGGTCCGGTCGAGCAGCTCGCTGCTCGCCTTGGCGACGGCGGCCTCGACCCACAGGCGCGTGCGGTGGGCGTCCATCCGGAACCACCCGGCGTAGGGCACCACGACCGCGTCGTGCATGGCGTTGTCGGAGTCGCGCACCAGGTCGACCAGCTGCAGGCCTCGGGCCGGTCGTTCGCGCTGCACCACCGCAGCCACGGACGCGTCGCCGAAGAACGAAGCGCTCGCCCGATCGTCGGGATCGACTCCCGTCGCGGAGTGCTCGCCGGCGCACACGAGGACGCGCTCGGCCTTGCCGGTGGCGAGGAACGAGTCGGCCACGTCGAGGCCCACCATCCACCCCGAGCAGGCCGCCTTCACGTCGAAGGCGTGGGCCTGGCAGCCGAGGGCGTCGCCGATGCGGGCCGCGGCGGCGGGGAGCGTGACGTCGTCGAAGGACGTGGCCCCGATGATGAGATCGATGTCTCCCACGCCGAGGCCCGCCTGGGCGAGTGCCGCCTGCGCCGCCCGAGCGCCCATCGACGCGATGGTCTCGCCGTCCTCGGCCTTTCGGCGCTCGCGGATGCCGATCTTGGCCTCGAGCCACTCGTGGGTGGTGTCGAGCCGGTCGACGAGGTCGTCGTTCGTGAGGCGGCCCTCGGGGTGGTAGGCCGACCACCCGCTCAGGTACACCTGCCGCTGCGACATGCGTCGTACTCCAACCTCGGCGCCGTGGGGTGCGATCCTACCGCCTCCCCGGGCGGGTGGCGGTCGCCCATCGGAGTGGCGTGGGCCGGCGGAGTCAGCGGGCGGCGTGGTCGACCGCGTCGAGCAAGACGGGGACGTAGGCGTCGGCCTGGCTGACGATCGAGTCGTGGGGGCCGGCGTGCTCGAACGTGGTGGCCAGCGGCAGGGCGGCGGCGAGCTTGCGCTGGTTGCGGCTCGGCACGGTCCGGTCGCGCGTGGTGATCACGACCGACGTGGGCACGTCGACGGTCCCGATCCAGCGGTTCGAGCGGAAGGCGCCGACCGAGCGCATCGAGCTCAGGAGCCCCGCCGGGCTGACCCGCTCGAGCTCCTGTCGCATCCACGCGGCGCGCTGGTCGCCGCGGACCCGTCGCTCCACCCGGAGGCGCACGATCGCGTCGGCCGGGCCCGGCGCCAGGTGGGCGAGGTGGGCGAGCGGGGTGTACGAGCGGTACCAGAGGTCCGAGATCGGCCCACCCTGGAAGTGCCGCGCGGTGGAGGCCAGCACCAGGCCGGCGACGCGGCCGGGGTGGCGGTGCCACACCAGTTGGGCCACGGCGCCGCCCATCGAGTAGCCGACCACAACCGCTCGCTCGACGCCGAGCACGTCGAGGAGGGCGACCGCGTCGTCGGCGCAGTCGGGGAGGGTGACGATGCCGTGGCGCGGGCGGATGCCGCGACCGTGGCCCCGATGGTCGAGCGCCACCACCCGGTAGCGCTCGGCGAGGCCGGGGTAGGCCGGGAACCAGTTGAGGTCGGCGGTGACCGCCCACCCGTGCAGCAGCAGGATCACGGGCGCGCCCGCCGGGCCGCCCGAGTCGCGCACGAACACCGTGCCGCGGCCCTCGAGCTCGACCGTACGGCCGGGCGGGAGCCAGGGCGCGCCGAGGTCGTCTCGGGCGACGGTGGGCTCGGCGGCCTGGGGTGCGGGCGGCGGGGGCATGGGGTCCGATCGGCAGCGGTGGGGCCGCCGGGAGTTCGGTGCCGACCAGCGTGCCGGATGGGAACTTGACCCGGCGGTCAAGTAGCGTCGCGTGCGCTGTCCGGGGCGCCCGTGGCGCCGTGCACCACCACCAGGGGAACCGAGATGACCGACACGCTCGACGCGAAGGCCGACACCGGCGAGGAGATCCTCGACGAGCTGCAGGCGTGGCTCGAGGACAACTGGGACCCGGACCTGACGGTCGCCCAGTGGTGGGAGCGCCTCGGGCTGGCCGGGTGGGCGGCCCCGACGCTGCCCACCAACGCCTACGGCCGCGGCGTCGCCCGCAGCGTGGGCGTGCGGATCCAGAAGGCCATCGCCGAGTTCGGTGCCCTCGGCGCCCCCTCCGGCCTGGGCCTCCTGCTGGCCGCGCCCACCATCGCCGACCACGGCACCCAGGAGCAGATCGACACCTTCGTCCGCGACATCGTCACCGGCCAGCGGGCCTGGTGCCAGCTGTTCTCCGAGCCCGGTGCCGGCTCGGACCTGGCCGGGCTCACCACCAAGGCGATCAAGGACGGCGACGAGTGGATCGTCACCGGCCAGAAGGTGTGGACCTCGCTCGGCCAGACCGCCGACTACGGCATGCTCATCGCCCGCACCGCGCCCGACCTCCCCAAGCACCAGGGCATCACCTACTTCGGCATCGACATGCACCAAGAGCAGGTGCTGGTGCGCCCGCTGCGGGAGATGACGGGCCACGCCATGTTCAACGAGACGTTCATGGACGAGGCCCGGGTGCCCGACGCCAACATCATCGGCGGCCTCAACAACGGCTGGGCGGTGGCCAACTCCACGCTCGGCCACGAGCGCGCCGGCCTCGGCGCCGGCGGCGGCAGCGGTGGCGGCGGGGCGGCCACCCCGGGCACCATCGCCGGCCACCTCGACCAGCGCGCCGGCGACTTCGTCAGCGAGCGCCGCGCCGCCAAGGCGGCACCGAAGGCGGAGGCCGCCGACCAGCCCAAGAAGAAGAAGGGTGGCGACCTGGGCAGCGCGTCGCTCCTCGTCGGCATGGCCCGCCACTACGGCAACCTCGACGACCCGATCGTGCGCCAGGGCTTGGCCCAGCTCTACACGCTGGGCGAGATCGGCCGCATGACCGCCGAGCGCTCGAAGGCCGCCCGGGCCCAGGGCAAGGACATCCCCGGCGTGGGCAACATCGCCAAGCTCGGCATGTCGAACATCGTCCGGCTCCAGCGCGACCTCGGGCTGTCGATCATCGGCGCCGCCGGCATGCTGCACGGCTACGACGGCGGCCAGATCAAGGCGCTCAACGAGGCCACGGGCAACCCGTTCCTCAACGCCGTGACCACCACCGCGCTCTACGCCCAGGCCCCGCCGATCTACGGCGGCACCGACCAGATCCAGCGCAACATCATCGGCGAGCGCGTCCTCGGCCTCCCCAAGGAGCCGGGTGACACCAAGAACGTCCCCTTCAGCGAGCTCCCGAAGAACGCCTGAGCGGCCGCCTCATCGGCGCCGGGCGAAGTCGTCGGCCATGAGGCTCAGCATGCCGAGGGCGTCGGGCGCCTCGTAGCTCGGGTCGAGGGCGCGCCAGGCGTTGTGGACGGTGACGACGAGGCGCTCGCGATCGGTCCAGCCGGCGAATCGGGTCCCGTTCACGGCGAGGTCCAGCTCCCGCGACGCATCGAGGGGGCTCAGCCCGGCGGCGAACCGCTCCTCGACGCCGTCGCGGACGAACCGGAGGTAGTCGGCGACCTCGCGCACGCCGTCGACGTCGGTCAGGGGGCCGTGGCCGGGCACGATCGTCGCCGGGGCGAGGTCCTCGATCAGCTCGCACGCCGCGATCCAGTTGAAGATCGGGCCCGCCCACATGATGGGCGTGCCGCCGATGAAGAGGATGTCGCCGGCGAAGAGCACCCGCTCCTCGGGCAGCCAGGCGATCACGTCGCCGCCCGTGTGGGCCGGACCGACGGTGCGCAGCTGCACCCGGCGGCCGTCGACCTCGAGCGTCAGCTCGTCGTCGAAGGTCGTGGTGACGGGCGGGACCTCGATGCCGTCGAAGGAGAACGCGCCGAACGCGTGGTGCAGGTAGGTGGCGAGCTCGCCGTCGGGCAGGCCGTGCTGGAGCATCGCCATCGTCGCCGGCGGGACCTCGTCCATCTCGCGGCTGGCCGCGCCCGAGGCGACGACCTC
>JAGQSL010000258.1:0-8285 GCA_020439525.1 Acidimicrobiales bacterium
CCGGCCCCGGCCCCGGCTCCGGCCGTCCTGCCCGCCCCCCTCGCCCCGACCCTCCTCGCCGCCGCGATCGTAGCCGTGCTGGGCGGCGGCGCCGTCGCCGCCACCGGCTGGCCCATCGCGGGCGGCGCCATCGCCGCCCTCGGCCTCCTGCTCGCCGGGGTCGCGGCCACCGTGCGCCGGGCCGCCGCCGGCGCCGGCACCGAGGCGGACCCGCGCCCCGTGTCGGCCGGTGCCAGCGCCACCGCCGAGCTCCGCCAGGAGCTCCACGAGCTCGACGAGGCGATCCAGCCGCTGCTGGCGGCGTTCGCCCTCGACGCCCGACCCTCGCTGGCCGAGGCCTCCAACCTGCGGTTGCGCGCCGAGCAGATCGCCCACGAGGCCACGCAGCTCGAGCGCGACCGGGCCGCAGCCCACGAGCGTCGAACTGCCCTCGAGGCCCGACGCGCCCGGCTCGACGCCAACGGCGGCGCCGAGGAGCAAGCCGGTGAGGCGGCGCTCGCCGCCGCCCGGGCGGCCTGGGCGCACTGGCTCGACGCCCACGGGCTCCCGAGCGGCCTCGACGCCACGGGTGCCGCCGAGCTGCTCGACGCCGTCGCCCGGGCCCGGGCGCAGCTGCGCACGCTGCGCGCTGAGCAGGAGGCCCTCGCCGCCGCCACCGAGGCCCAGGCCGCCTACGCCACCGCCGTCGCCGAGCTCGTGCGCACCAGCGGGCTGGCCACCGTCGCCGACCCCACCCGCCACCCGCTGGCCGCCATCGCCGAGCTCGACGAGGCGGGTCGGCGGGCCGAGGCGGCCCAGCAGGCCCAGGCCACCCAGGAGACGGCCGTGCGGCTCGCCACCGACCAGCACGACCGGGCCCGCCACCGCGCCGAGCAGGCCCAGCTCGAGCTCGACGCGCTGCTCGCCCAGCTCGGCGTCACCACCCTCGACGAGGCCCAGCGCCGCATCGAGCGCGCCGAGCGGGCCGACGCGCTGCGGCGCACCATCGCCCAGGCCGACCGCGACCTGCGCACCTCCATCGGCCCCGACCAGGACCGCCAAGACGCCGCCCGGGCGCTGCTCACCCGGGCCGATCCCGTCCGCTGGCAGCGCGAGCTCGACGACTTCGACCGCTCGCTGCGAGCCATCGACGAGCGCATCGACGACCTGACCACCGAGCTCGCCCACCTCCGGCGCGAGCGAGACGACCTCGAGCGCTCCGCCGACGTGGCTACCGCCGAGCTGCGCGTCGCCGACCTCGAAGCGCAGCTCACCGACGCGGTCGCCCGCTGGGCCACCGTCGTCACCGCCCACCGGGTCGTCGAAGCCACCCTGGCCCGCTACCAGCGCGAGCGCCAGCCCGACGTCATCAAGCGCGCCGCCACCCACTTCGCCCAGGTCACCGACGGCCGCTACCCCCGCCTCGAGGTCCGCGACCGCGAGATCGTCGCCGTCGACCACGCCGAGCGCGAGGTCCACGCCCACCAGCTGAGCAAGGGCGCCGCCCAGCAGCTCTACCTGTGCCTGCGGTTCGCCCTCGCCGAGTCCTACGCCCGCACCACCGCCCTGCCCCTGCTGCTCGACGACGTCGCCGCCCACGCCGACGACGGCCGCCACCCCCGCCTCGCCGAGGTGATCGCCGCCGTCGCCGCCGACCACCAGGTCCTGGTGTTCACCGGCCACGACCGCACCGTCGCCCAGCTCCGCACCGCCTGCCCCGAGGCCCGGCTCCTCGAGCTCGCCCCCAGCGCGCCCGGGCGCCGCATCGGCCTCGCCGCCGGCTGACGGGCCACCGGGCCGAGCAGCCCGCTACACCCGGCGGGCCAGCTGCTCACCCACCTCCAGGCGGCGGCGCAGCTGCGCCACGGTCGCCTCGGTGATCCGGCCCACCCCCGACAGGCGGTTCAGCTCGCTGTTGATCTGGGCGTGGCTCTGACCGGTGCGGCGCACCAGCGTCTGGACGATCTCGGCGTTCTGCTCGCGCAGCCGCCGCTTCTCCTCGCGGCGCGTCCGCGCCGCCGCCCCGCCGATCTCGATGCCGAGGTCGTCGAGCGACGCCCGACCCCCGCCCGACAGGGGCGGGGGCGGCGCGAGCGTCAGCACCAGCTCCGGGTCGTCGTCGAGCGACGGGTCGAGGTCGTCGTCGAGCACATCGCCGTCGAAGGTGGCGTGCACCTGGTGGTCGGTGGCCACCGCCGAGAGGGCGGCGAACAGCGACAGCTGCTCGTCGTCGGCGCCGGCGTCGAGCGCGGCCGGGTCGCGCTCGACGCGCTCCTGCTCGCGCTTGCGCAGCGAGTGGCGACGCTGGTCGGCGATCTGGAACGCCCGGGCCCGCAGCTTCGGGTCGTCGGGGATGAACAGGTACGCCTTCTGGTCCTTCACCCCCGGCGTCCACCGCACGAAACGGCCCACGGCCTGGCGGAAGAACAGCTCGGTGGTGGTGGT
The DNA here is from genome assembly GCA_020439525.1 of Acidimicrobiales bacterium. Lineage (GTDB taxonomy): Bacteria > Actinomycetota > Acidimicrobiia > Acidimicrobiales > Iamiaceae > Aquihabitans. The sequence continues at coordinate 2,425 of JAGQSL010000258.1, forward strand.
CGTGGCGTACACGCCCACCCGCAGCCGGGGGATGTCGACGCCCTCGGACACCATCCGCACCGCCACCAGCCACGGATCGCTCCCCGCCGCGAACCGGGCGATGCGCGCCGACGCATCGGGATCGTCGGAGGTCACCACCGTGGCCTGCTGGCCGAAGCGCTCCCGCAGCATCGACGCGATCCCCCGGGCGTGGTCCTGGTCGATGGCGATCACCAGGCCCCCGGCATCGGCGTGGGCCTCGCGGATCGACTCGAGCCGCCCCACCGCCTCACGCAGCACCGCCGGCAGCCACTCGCCCTCGAGCGACAGCGCCGTGCGCAGCCGCTGCGACGAGCGGGCCTGGTCGAGGGCGTCGTCGAACGTGGCCGACTGCAGCGACCCGTCGGGCGCCGACCACTCCATCGCCCCGCCCGTGCGCGGGAAGTACACCGGGCGCACCACCCGCCCGTCGCCCAGGGCGTCGCCGTAGCCGTACTCGTAGTCGGGCGCGGCCTCGTCGAGCACGTAGCGCACGAACGGGATGGCCGAGGTGTCCGAGCGGAACGGTGTGCCCGAGATGGCCAGGCGGCGCACCGAGGTGGAGAAGGCGTGGCGGATCGAATCGCCCCACGCGCGGTCGTCGGCGGCGTGGTGGACCTCGTCGAAGATGACCACCGACTCGGCGGCCACCTGGCGCAGCACGTCGGCCGAGGTGGCCACCTGCTGGTAGGTGGTCACGATCCCGTGCATGTCCGAGGGCAGGGCGCCATCCGCGGCGGCCCAGGCCGGGTCGAGGTGCAGGGCGAAGCGGGCGGCCGCCTCGGCCCACTGCACCTTCAGGTGGGCGGTCGGCGCCACCACGATCAGCCGGGAGCGCGGCCGCTCCGACAGCACGTGGCGGGCCACGGTCAGGGCGAACGTCGTCTTGCCCGCGCCCGGGGTGGCGACGGTCAAGAAGTCGTCTTGGCCCGCGGCGACGTACTTCTCGAACGCCGCCTTCTGCCACGGGCGGAGCCGGATCGAGCGGGTCACGGGTTCGGAGGGGGGACGAGCGCGGCCACGGGAGGTCCGAGTGTGCCACGCCCGCGGCCCGACGCCGACCACCGCCGAGCTCGCCGAGCACGCCGACCCCGGACGCGGCAGGGCCGCCCACCTCGGCGGCGAGGGGGCGGCCCGGCCGGGAGCGCCGCGTCCGTCGCCGTCGGGGGGACGGGGCGACCGCGGCGCGCCGAGCTCAGCTGGGCGTCACCGGGTTGGAGGGCGCCGACGCCTGCCCGGCGCCCCGGCTGTTGGTGGCGAACACCCGGAAGGTGTACGTGCTCCCCGCCGTGAGGCCGGTGATCGTCGTCGAGAGCGGCGAGGTGCCGACCACCACGGGGGACTGGGCGACCCCGTCGAGGTAGGGCACCACCGTGTAGCTCGTGAGCGCCGAGTTGTTGGCGCCGGCCGCCGTCCAGACGACGGTGGCCGAGCCCGGCCCGGCCGCCGCCGTCACCAGCGACGGTGCGGTGGGCACCCCGAGCTTCTGGGGTGCGGTCCGCACCGCCAGGCCCGTGCCCCGGGCGTTCACCGCTGCGATGTCGAACGTGTAGGTGTTGTTCGTCAGGCCGGTGAGGGTGGTCGAGGTCACGTTCCCGGCGATCAGCCGCGGCGCCTGGGCCATGGTGCCGATGTAGGGCGTGATCAGGTACCCGGTGATCGCCGAGCCGTTCGACCCGGGCGCCGTCCACGACAGGGTGGCGGCGCTGTTGCCCGGCACCACGGCGGTGCCGGTCGGGGCGTTCGGGGTGCCGATCGTGACCGGGTTCGAACGAGCCGACACCGGCCCGGCGCCCCGGCTGTTGGTGGCCTGCACGTCGAAGGCGTAGCTCGCGCTGTTCGCCAGGCTCGCCACCGTCACCGACGTGGCCGTGCCGGCCACCACGACCGGCGGCTGGGCCACCGAGTTGAGGTACGGGGTCACCGTGTAGCTCGTGACCGCGGACCCGCCGTTGGCGGCCGCCGCCCACGTCACCGTGGCGCTGCCGTTGCCGGGCGTCGCCGACACCGTGGCCGGCGCCAGCGGCACGCCGACCACCACCGGGGCGGAGGGCGCCGAGGTGGGCGACACGCCGAGGGCGTGGGCCGCCGTCACCGTGCAGGTGTAGGTCTTGCCGTTGGTGAGCCCACCGAGGGTGGCGAGGCCGGGGCCGTAGAAGCCGCCGCGGGCGACGCCGCCGTTGCTCGACGAGCACGCCACGCCGTAGATCGTGAACGGCTCGCCGCCGTTCGACCCGGGCGTGAACGCCACCTGCACGGCCCCGCTGCCCGCCGGCACCGCCGACACGCCCGTCGGCGCCGACGGCGGAGCCGCCGGGCGCACCGCCGCCGACGGGGCCGAGACCGCTCCGGCGCCGATGGCGTTCACGCCGTAGGCCACGCAGGTGTAGAGCGACCCGTTGGTCAGCCCGTTGACCGTGCCTCCGCCGGGCCCGGCGAAGGTCGACCGGGTGACGCCCGTGGGCGAGGAGCAGGTGACCACGTAGACGAGGACCGGCGAGCCGCCGTCGATCCCAGGCGTGAAGGTCACCGTGGCCGTCCCGTTGCCGGGGGTGGCCACCACGCCGGTGGGCGCGTACGGCACCTCGAGCACCGGGTCCACGGTGACCGTCACCGAGTCGGCGACGCTCGTGCCGTAGTCGTCGGTGACCACGAGCTCGAAGCCGAGGTCCTGCGGGCCCTGGGCCTGGCTCACCGGCGGGGCGGTGAAGGTCGGCGTCGCCGAGGTGTCATCGGAGAGCGACACCGTCGGGCCCGAGACCTGCGACCACTGGTAGGTGAGGCCGGTGCCCGACGGCGACAGCGAACCGCTGCCGTCGAGCTGGACCTCGGTGCCGGTGTCCACCGTCTGGTCGTCACCGGCATCGGCCACGGCCAGGTCGTAGGGCTGGTTGAGGACCGTCACGGTGTCGTAGCTGGCGGCCAGCCCGTTGCGGGTCGTCAGCTCGAAGGTGAACGACTGGGCCGGCTCGCCCGACGCCAGGTACGGCGTGGTGAACGAGGGGCTCGTCCCGAACCGGTTGGCCAGCTCGACCACCGGGCCCGAGATCTGGCGCCACGAGTACGTGAGCGGTCGACCGCCCTCGTCGTAGGAGTCCGTGGCGTCGAGGTGCACCTCCTGCTCCGGGTTCACCAGCTGGTCGGGACCGGCGTTGGCCCCCGCTCGCTTGGTGGTCACCTTCACGGGCGGCGACGTCTGGCTGACCGGCAGCGAGATGCCGTCGGTGACCGTCAGGCGGAACTGCACCGAGTGGGGGGCGGTCGACGGTGCCGTCCAGGTCGTGTTGACCGAGGTGGGCGTGCCGAAGGTGCCCTGCGCCGGCGACCCGTCCACGATCGGCTCACCCGTCGAGGGGTCGATCTGCTCCCACTGGTAGGCCAGCGGCTGGGTCGGGTTGGTGTCGGGATCGGTGGTGCCCGAGCCGTTCAGCACGAGCACGCTGTCGCCCGCCGGCGCCGAGGCCTGGACCTTGGCGGGCAGGCTGGCGATCACCGGCACGGGCGGGCCCGCGTTGGCCTTGATGGTGAGCAGGGTCATGTTCGTGGTGACCGAGCCGCCGGCCGAGTCGGTGACCGTCACCCGGAGGCCGCAGCGGGTCGGGTTCTGGTTCGACGCCCCGAACGGCGGCACCTGGAAGGTGGCGCGGCCCGGGATGGTGGCGTCGTTCGGGATCGACAGGCCTCGGCAGGAGCCACCGGGGTAGCCGCTGTCGTTGTTGCCGGCCAGGAGGCAGCCCAGCGACTCGCCGAGGCCGCCGCAGGGGCGTCCCTCCCACGAGTAGGTGAGCGTGCCGCCGTCGGGATCGGTCGAGGTGGCGTTCACCTCGAGCGGGGCTCCGATGTACACGTTGGTCGGGTTCAGCACCGTGAGGTCCTGGCCCGAGCGCCAGGCGAAGGTCGGCGTCGTGGGGTTGCGGTTGCTGAGGCTGACCGTGAGGTTGTTCGACTGCACGGTGGCGCCGAAGCCGTCATCGACGGTCAGGCGGAAGTACAGGGTCGAGCTCGGCGCCACCACGTTCGGCGCCGTGAAGGTGGCGATCCGGGAGGTGGCGTTGGTGATGGCCACGTCGGCCACGGCGCAGCCCGGCGAGCAGGCGACGCCCGACGAGTTGGTCTGCACCCACTGGTAGGAGTACCCGCTCGACGGATCACCGTCGGCGTCGTTGGCGGGCTGGGCCACCTGGATGGTGGTCAGCGTCCCGCCGGTCCGGGTGGACGGCGAGACCGACGGGTTGGCGAGCGTGGGTGCCCGGTTGGCGTTGATCTGCACCGTGGTGAACGCCGGGGCGCTCTCCACCCCGTAGGGGTCGTCAGCCACCACCAGCTGGAACTTCAGCGTGGTGGACGCCGCCACGTGCGGGGCGGTGAAGGTCGGCCCGACCGAGGTCGGGTTGTTGAGCGTGACCTTCGTCGGGTCCTCGTCGTCGATCGGCAGGTCCGTCGCCGGGTCCACCTGCTGCCAGGCGTAGGTGAGCGGATCGCTGTCGATGTCCGAGGAGGCCGCCCCGGTGAGGATGACGTTGGCGTTGGCGGACTTGTTCGTCTGGGCGCCACCGGCGTTGGCCACCGGCGCCTGGTTCTCGAGCAGGTTCACGTACACCGTGTCGGCATCGGAGATGAGCCCGGCCGCATCGGTGACCCAGAGGCGGAACTCGAGGGTCCCGACCGCCACCGGCGCCGTGAAGGTCGGCGTGGCCGAGGTCTCGTCGGAGAGCACGACGGCCAGCGGATCGCTCGGGAGGATCGGCGCGCCGCCCTCGCCGATCTGGACCCAGTAGTGGCTGAGCGCGGTCCCCTCGGGATCGGACGAGGCCGAGCCGTCGAGGGTCACGACCTTGCCGCGACCGGGCGTCCGGTCGGGGCCGGCGTCCGCGATCGGCCGCTGGTTGAAGCCCACGGTGACCACCACGGTCGCCGGGGCGCTGGCCAGGCCGAACTGATCGGTGACGATCAGGCGGAAGCGCAGCGTGGTGCCCGTGGGGATCACCGGGGAGGTGAAGGTGGGCTTCGCTGCGGTCGCGCTCGACAGCGCGACGGTCGCCGGGATCGGCGTGCCCGAGGCGTTCACCTGCACCCACTCGTAGGTGAAGGCGTGGCCGTCGGGGTCCGACGAGCCCGAGCCGTCGAGCGTCACCAGCGAGTTGGCCGGCACGGCCGCCTGGTTCGGGCCGGCGTTCGCCACGGGGGCGCCGTTGGCCTTGATGGCCACCTCGACGATGTCGCCGTCGGAGGCCAGGCCGAACTGGTCGGTCACCACCAGGCGGAACCGCAGCGTCAGCGGCCCGGTGGCCGGCGCCGTGAAGGTCGGCTCGGCATCGGTGGTCGACGACAGCTCGACCGTCGGCTCGGCCACCGGATCCCCGGCGCCGTCCACCTCGGTCCAGGCGTAGGTGAGGCTGTGGCCGTCGGGATCGGACGAACCGGTCCCATCGAGCGCCACCGTGGCCCCGGCGGTGATGTCCGCCTGATCGGCGCCGGTATCGGCGGTCGGGGCGGCGTTGGCGTCGATCGCCACCTCGACGATGTCGCCGTCGGAGGCCAGGCCGAACTGGTCGGTCACCACCAAGCGGAACCGCAGCGTGAGCGGCCCGGTGGCGGGCGCCGTGAAGGTCGGCTCGGCATCGGTGGTCGACGACAGCTCGACCGTCGGCTCGGCCACCGGATCGCCAGCACCGTCCACCTCGGTCCAAGCGTAGGTGATGGCGTTGCCGTCGGGATCGGACGAGCCCGTGCCGTCGAGGGCGACGGTCTCGCCGGCCTTCACGCCGGCCTGGTCGTCGCCCGCATCCGCGGTGGGCGCGCCGTTGGCATCGATCGACACCTCGACGATGTCGCCATCGGAG
>JAGQSL010000258.1:8312-15746 GCA_020439525.1 Acidimicrobiales bacterium
TCACCACCAGGCGGAACCGCAGCGTCAGCGGGCCCGTGGCCGGCGCCACGAAGGTCGGCTCGGCATCGGTCGACGACGACAGCGTCACCGTCGGCTCGGCCACCGGATCCCCGGCGCCGTCCACCTCGGTCCAGGCGTAGGCCAGGGCATGGCCCTCGGGATCAGACGAGCCCGTCCCGTCGAGGGCGACGGTCTCGCCGGCCTTCACACCGCTCTGATCCTCGCCGGCATCAGCCGTCGGCGCCCCGTTGGCGTCGACCGCGATCTCGACGATGTCGCCCTCGGAGGCCAGGCCGAACTGGTCGGTCACCACCAGCCGGAAGCGCAGGGTCAGCGGCCCGGTGGCGGGCGCCGTGAAGGTCGGCTCGGCATCCGTGGAGGACGACAGGGCCACCGTCGGCTCGGCGACGGGATCGCCGGCGCCGTCCACCTCGGTCCAGGCGTAGGTGATCGCGTGGTCCTCGGGATCGGACGAGCCGGTCCCGTCGAGGGCGACGGTCGCACCCGCCTCCACGCCGCTCTGATCCTCGCCGGCATCGGCCGTCGGCGCCCCGTTGGCGTCGACGGCGACCTCGACGATGTCGGCGTCGCCGGACTGGCCGTACTGGTCGGTGCCGACCAGCGCGAAGCGCAGCGTGCGGGGACCGTCCGCCGGGGCGACGAAGGTCGGGTGGGCGGTCGTGGCGCCCGAGAGGGCCACCAGGTCGGGGCCGGCGGGCACCGGGTCACCGCTCCCGTCGACCTGCGTCCACTGCAGGGTGAAGGTGTGGCCCTCCGGGTCGGTCGTACCGCTGCCGTCGAGGGTCACGGTCTCGCCGGCCTTCACGCCGCTCTGGTCGTCGCCCGCGTCGGCCACGGGCCCGGCGTTCGAGCCGGGCACGATCTCCATGGTGTGGGTGGCCGACACGGTCGCGGCACCGTCGGTGGCGGTGAGGCGGAACCGCACCGTCCCGGCGGCCGCCGGCGTGTCGAACGTCGGCGTGAGGGTGTCGGCCCCCTGGAGGTCGACCTTCAGCGGATCCTCGTCGGCGAGCGGGGTGCCCGTGCCGTCGACCTGCTGCCACGAGTAGGTGAGCGTCTGCGCCGGCGAGGCCGACGTCTGCGGGTCGGTCGCCGTGCCGGTGAGCTCCACGCCCAGGTCGCCGATGTTGGCGAACGCCGGGCCGGTCGCCGTGACGGTCGGGGCCGCGTTGGCGAGGCCGTTGAGCCGGAAGTTGATGGTGCTGGCTGCGGCGCCGAACTGGTCGGTCACCGTCAGGCGCATGTACACGGTCGCCGATGACGGCATGGTGAAGGTCGGGTTGGCGAGCGTGGACTCCGCGGTCGACCCGCCGAAGGCGCAGTTCGACGAGCAGTTGGTGTTGCCGCCGTTGCTCGTCACGTGGCGCCACCGGTAGGTGAAGCCGGTGGTGCCGTCGGGATCGGTGGTCTGGGCGCTGTTGGCCGGGTTGGCGGTGGCGTCGAGCTGCACCTGCTGGCCGAAGTAGATCTGGTTGACGGTCGAGCTGTTGGTGGTCGAGTTGGTGGCCGTCATGCCCTGCGGGCGGATGGCCCACTGCACCGACGGCGCCGAGTTGGTGAGCGTCACGGTGAGGTTGCTCGACTGGGCGGTGGCGCCGAAGCCGTCGCCCACCGTGAGGCGGAAGTACAGCGTGGCGCTCGCCGCCGTGAAGCCGGGCGCCGAGAAGGTGGCGCTGCGGGGTGTGGCGCCCACCGGGGTGGTCACCACGTCGGCGACGGCGCACCCGGGCTGGCAGGGCGTGCCCGACGAGTCGGTCTGCACCCACTGGTAGGTGAAGCCGCTCACGGGATCGCCGTCGGCGTCGTTCGTCGAGGCCGGGACGGTGAGGGTCACGTTGGTGCCGACCGTGCGGGTCGACGGGCTCACCGAGGGCGTGCCCACCGCCGGCGCCCGGTTCGCGTTGACCGCGACCGTCGTGAAGGCGGGCGCGCTCGGCTCGTCGAACGAGTCGGTCACCACCAAGCGGAACTTCAGGGTGTCCGCCGTGGCGAGGTGCGGGGCGGTGAAGGTCGGGGCGGCGGCCCCGGCGCTCGACAGGGTCACGAGGGTCGGGCCCTCGGTGAGCACCTCGTCGGTGATCGGGTCGACCTGGACCCACTCGTAGGTGAACGAGTCCCCGGCGTCGATGTCGCTCGAGCCGGCGCCGTTCAGGGTCACGGTCGCGTTGGCCGCCTTGTTGGTCTGGGCCGCGCCGGCGTTGGCCACCGGCGCCTGGTTCTCGAGCAGCTGGATGTCGACGGTGTCGGGGGCGCTCTCGAGGCCGAACGGCACGTCGGCCACCACGAGGCGGAAGTGCAGGGCCTGGGGGTCACCGGTGATCACGGGAGCGGTGAAGGTGGGCTGGGCCGCCGTCGGGTCCGACAGCTCGACCTTCAGCGGGTCCTCCTCGCCGATCGCCGCACCCTCCTCGTCGACCTGGGTCCACGAGTAGGTGATGGGGTCGTCGTCGGGGTCCGACGAGCCGGTGCCGTCGAGCGTGACGACGCGGCCGCGACCGGGCGTCTGGTCGGGACCGGCGTCTGCGGTGGGCGCCGTGCTGCCGACGATGTCGATCTGCACGGTGCCCGTCGTGGTGTCGTAGGTGTCCGAGACCGCCACCTGGAACCGGAGGGTGCCGGGCGTGGCCGGGGCGGTGAAGCTCGGCGTCGCCGAGGTCGGATCGGAGAGCTCGACGTGGAGCGGGTCCTCCTCGGGCAGCGGCGAGCCGCCCCCGTCGACCTGGGTCCACTGGTAGCTGAGGACGTGGCCCGCGCTCGGCGTCGCGTTGTCGGGGTCGGTGGCGGTGCCGTCGAGCGAGACGAGCGTGCCGATGTTCTGCGAGGGCAGGGTCTGGGCGCTGCCGTTGGTGATCAGCGGCGCCTGGTTGGCGAGCACCTCGACGGCGACCTCGCCGATCGAGGTGGCGCCGAGCGAGTCGGTGGCCACCACCTGGAAGTGGAGGGTCGCCGGGCCCTCGGGCGCCTGGAACGAGGCGCTCGAGGCGGTCGGGGTGAGGATCGTGACCTTCAGCGGATCCTCGTTCGGGAGCGGATCGCCGCTCGCGTCCACCTGGCTCCACGCGTAGGTGATCGGGGTGTCGCCCTCGGCGTCGGTGGCGGCGCCGTCCATCGACACGGTGCCGCCCGTCTTCACGTTCGAGATGGTCTGCGCCGAGCCGTTGGTGAACTCGGGGCCGTTGTTCTCGTTGACGTGGACCACGACGGTGTCCTCGCCGGTGTCGAAGCCGTCGTCCACGCGGAGCCGGAAGGTGAGGTCGGCCGGACCGTTGCGCGGGGCGGTGAAGCGCTGGTTCGGCTCGAAGGGATCGTCGGCATCCTCCGCATTCAGCGCGACCGTCGGACCGTCGATCTGGTCCCACTGGTACGACAGCGTCTGGCCGGTGTCGGGGTCGGTGGCCGAGCCCTGGAGGGTCACGAGCTCGCCGCCGTTCACCGCGAGGTCCGCTCCGGCGTCGACCGCCGGAGCGACGTTGTTGCCCGAGGCGTAGGTGACCGACTCGGTGGTCGACTCGCCGTTGGCGTCCGACGCGGTGACCGTGAAGGTCTTCTGGCCGTTCTCGCTGAAGTCGAGCTGCTCGCCGTCGGGCGCCGTCGCGTCGCACGAGGTGAGCTCGTACACCGTCTCGATGCACTCGTAGTCGGCGAAGATCACGTCCTCGGGGAGGTACTTGTCGCCGTCGCGGGGCGAGCGGAGGTCGACGAGCGGCTTGGTGTCGGCGAGCACCTGGGTGCGGGTGAGAAGCGGCTGGGTGCCGAGCAGCTCGCCGTTGCCGTTGGCGAAGGGGCCGTAGTTCGGGGCGCACGACACCGCGGCGTCGGATGCACCGACGATCGGGGCGTTGATCCGGGAGGTGAGGCTGAAGCCCGAGTCGGCGAAGGGGGGCGCCGGCGTCGAGGAGGTCAGCGTGCCGCCGAACTTCGAGGCGATCACCGTGCCGGGGGCCACGTCGGCCACGACGTTCACCTGGAGCTTCGGCGGGGTGAGCACGCTGCCGGGGGCGAAGGGGCCGGGCATCGACAGCTGCACGTCGGTGGCGTTGAGCTTGGTGGCGGTCACGCCGCCGGGGATCGCCTGGACCGGGCCCGTGGGCGAGGTCTGGTACCCGCCGGTGCCGGCCACCAGCTCGACCGAGGTGATCGTGGCGCCGCCCGTGAAGCGGGTCTTGAGGGCGATGCCGTTGAGGTTCAGGACCTCGATGCCCGACTGCTCGGTGGGCACCTCGGTGGGGTCGGACTCGGCGATGATCGAGAACGCCTGGCCGGCCTCGATGAACTTGGGGTACGTGGTCTTGAGGTTGACGTTCTGGTCGGCGTCGACCGCACCCACGATGGGCGCGGACGCGCGGCAGCGCATCTTGGTCAGCGTCGTCTCGGTCGTCGACAGCCGTTCGGGCGTCGCCGTCGCCGCCGTGACGGCGGCGCTGGCGTCGACCGCGAAGAGCCCCGCGATGACCGCGATGGTCGCGAGGAGATGGATGCGTCGCCGTTGCTTCATGGTGCCCCCACCGCGCGCCACCCCCCTGGCAGCCTGCGCGCGCCACCCTCCCACCGGGTGACGTGGGGCACATCGTGAGGTTGTCGCAGTCCTCGTGCAAGGACTTTTTTCACTTGTTCACAAGCAACGGTTGCCGCTCGCCAACGGTTGCCGTTCGACAGGAACGTTGTCCCACAACGGTTCTCGATGGCCCCTACGGCCCTGAACGGCGCGTTCCGCCGCCAAAGTTTTCTGACAGGAGCGTCAGGTGAACGGCGTTCAGGTGGGGGCCAGCACGCTCACGGCGAGCGAGGCGATGGCGATCCCCCGCTTGCCCTCGCGGATCAGGTGCTGGTCCATCCCCGCCGTCAGGAAGCCCACCGACAGGCCCGAGTCGGGGTCGGCGAAGGCCAGCTGGCCTCCGGCGCCGTTGTGACCGAACGCCCGCGGCGAGGTCGCCCGACCGAAGCCCCGCCGGTCGGCGAAGCCGTCGTCGCCGGCGATCACCAGCCCGAGGGCGCGGTGGGCCGGCACGCCCCAGACGTCGGGGAGGTCCATGCGGACGCGGCGGGTCCCCTCGACGAGCACCTCCTCGGACCAGAGCCCGCCCGGGTTGCGCACCAGGCCCTGGTACAGCAGGGCGAGGTCGCGCGCCCGGAAGCAGCCGCCGCCCCCGGGCACCCCGATCGCCCGGGCGTCGGGGTCGTTCAGGGTGAGCAGGGCGTTGATGGCGACGTCGGGCGGGATCAGCTCGGCGAGGTCGACGGCGACGCCGAACTGCGCCTCCATCTCCTGGGCGGTGGGCGCTTCGCCGACGCCCACCGCGGCCACCATGCCGTCCTGCTGGTCGTGCGCGATGCCGAGCAGGCGCGGCAGTCCGAGCGGCGCGGTCACCAGCTCCTCGATCGCATCGGCGTGGTCCATGCCGGTCACCTCGGCGAGGATCTCGCCCAGCACCCAGTGCCCCGCGGTCGGGTGGTACACGTACGCGCCGCCGGGGTCGAGGGTGAGCCGCCAGCGCGAGAACGCCTCGCGCCGACCCTCGCGGGTCTCCCAGCGCCCTGGACCGAGGGGCGCCCACGGGAACCCACCGGTGTGGGTGAGCAGGTGCTCGACGGTGACGACGTCCTTGCCGTTGGTGGCGAACTCGGGCACGTACGTGGCCGCCGACGCCTGGAGGTCGACCTCGCCCGCGTCGAGCAGCCGCCAGATCGCGGCGGCGACGAGCGCCTTGGTCGTCGAGAAGCCCAGGAACCGGGACTCGAGCGGCGCGCCGTAGCCCGCCTCCACCACCACCTCGCCGTCGAGGGCGATGGCCACCTGCACCGCGGGCGAGAGGCCGTCCTCCACCTCGCGGCGCACGCGGGCGAGGAGGGCGTCGACCGCGGCCGGGTCGAGGCGGGGATCGAGGGCGTCGGCCGGGGTGGCGACCTCGGCGATGTCGGGGGACGGAACGGTGTCGGTCACCCCTCGGACGGTACGCCGCCCGGCCGCGGTGCGCTCGCCCCGGTCAGAGGTCGGTGCAGGCGTCGGGGCCCTGGAGCACGCCCACCCGGAAGGCGCGCGCCCGGTCGAAGCCCGGGCCCTGGCGCTCGCGGTCGTCGGCGGACCGGAACGTCAGCAGCGCCGACACCGCCTCGTCGAGGTCGCCGGGCGACAGGACGAGGTCGTAGGGCGACTCGCCGTTCTCGTCGGGGAGGATGGCCCCGGCGAACGACCCGGCGAAGCAGTCCCCCTGGAGGGTGGCGCGCACCTCGTCGTCCGCGCTCCCCAGCTGGTCGACCACGTCGAGGCCGTACTGCGTGGCGATCAGGGCGGCGACGCCGAAGTCGCCGTTCTGGTCGTAGAGCTGGGCGAAGGTCTCCTCGAGGTCGAAGCCGACGTAGCGGTCCGGCACGCACACGAACAGCACGTACCCCTCCACGGGCGAGCCGCCGCACTCGGGTCGGTCGTCGGGGCCGAACGCCACCGGGTCGCCGAGCGCGTCCCAGTCGTCGCCCCCGCTGAGCTGGGGGAACGTGTCGGTCCAGTAGGCGTCGAGCACCGGGAAGGTGAAGTCCAAGATGTCGTCGTCGGGCTCGGAGGTCGACAGGGGGAGGTCGCCGCCGGTCACCAGCTCCTCGCCGCGGAACTCCCACTGGAAGGGGGTCGGGTCGCCGTTGGTGAACTCGGCGCAGCGCTCGACCCCGTCCTCGAAGCCGTCCTGGAAGGCGCCGACGCGGTCGAAGCCCGACCCGTGGGCGAGCGGGTCGTCTGCGGTGCCCCCGGGCGCGTCGCGCAGCGAGAGCACGCCGGCGAGGGCCTGGTCGAGGTCGTCGGTGCCGACGTCGAAGCGGGCGTCGTCGCCGTCGATCTCGTGGGCCGCCCACGCGCCGGCGAAGCAGTCGGCCTGCAGCTCGACGATGACCGACGGACCGTCGAAGCCCGAGCGGCCCTGGATCACGTGCCCCCACTCGTGGGCCACGACGACCGCGGCGGTGAACGCCCCGTAGCGCTCGGCGAGGTCGGGCATGAACTGCTCCTGGTCCCACACCACCGCATCGTCCTGGGGGCAGTAGAAGGCGTTGTCGAGCAGCTCGGCGATGTCGCCACCGGCGCAGGGCACCCCCCGGGGGTCGGTGCCGCCGTCGATGGCGAAGAGCCCGCCCGAGAGGGGCTCGTAGGCCTCTCCGTACGCCTCGGGGTAGGCGTCGGCCCAGAAGGCCTCGAGGTCGTCGATGGCGTTGGCGATCACCTGGTTGAGCTCGGAGCCGTCGTCGCCCTCGATGGCGAGGTCGACCTCCGGGAGGGTGGTCGTGGTGGCCTCCGTGGTGGTGGTCTCCTCGACGTCGCTGCCCACGATGCCCTCGTCGCTGCGCAGGGCGCCGGGCGCCGGCGCATCACCGGCCTCCACCCCGCACCCGGCGGCGAGCAGCGCGAGGGCGGCGGTGGCGGCGACG
>JAGQSL010000259.1 GCA_020439525.1 Acidimicrobiales bacterium
CGGCCCGACCTGATCCTGCTCGACCTCAACCTGCCGCGCGTCGACGGGCGCGAGGTGCTGGCGGAGGTCAAGGCCCACCCCGACCTCGCCTCGATCCCGGTGATCATCTTGTCGACCAGCGACGCCGAGGACGACGTGCTCGCCACCTACCAGCTCCACGCCAACGCGTACGTCACCAAGCCGGTCGACTTCGACCAGTTCCACCAGGTGGTGCGCAGCATCGACGACTTCTTCCTGTCGATCGTGCGCCTGCCCAAGCGGGAGGGGTGACCGTGCGTCACCCGGTCGCGTTTGGCGGCGCGCGCCGCCGGGTAGTCCGTCCCGATCCGCACGCACCCTGGAGGAGCGATGCCCCACCCGACCGCCACCGGCCCCCGGAGCCGAGCGTGACCAGCTCTGAGAGGATGCGGCCATGACCGCCGAGCGAACGACCCCTTCGACCCCCGCTGCCGTGTCGGCCGACCGCGCCGCGACCGTGACGCTCGTGGTGCCCGCCGACGTGCGCTACTTCCGGTCGGTCCGCCTCGCCGTGGGCGGGCTGGCCACGTTGGTGGGCTTCGACGTCGAGGCGATCGACGATCTGCGGATCGGCGTCGACGAGCTGTGCGGTGCCCTCGCCGAGGCCGGCGACGGGTCCGACCTGACGTTCCACATCGAGACGCGCGTCGGCGAGTCGATCCGCATCGCCGGGCGGGCGCCGTCGGGCTCGGGCACGCCCGACGCCGACCGGTCGTCGTTCTCGCACCAGATCCTGTCGGTCGTCGCCGACGCCCACGCGCTCGACGTCGACGGGCCCGAGCTGTCGTGCTGGCTCGAGCGAGCCCTCGCCGACCCCGAGACCGGGTCGTGAGCCAGCGCGACGACGACGGCGATCCGGTCGAGCTGCTCGAGCGCTTCGAGGAGCTCCGCCGCAGCGGGAGCCAGGCGCTGCGCAACCAGCTCGTCACCGAGCACCTGTCGCTCGCCGAGGCGTGCGCCCGGCGCTTCGCCAACCGCGGCGAACCGCTCGACGACCTCGAGCAGGTGGCCATGGTCGGGCTGGTGAAGGCGGTGGAGCGCTTCGACCCCCGCCAGGGGGTCCCGTTCGCCGGCTTCGCCGTGCCCACCATCACCGGCGAGCTCCGCCGCCACTTCCGCGACGCCACGTGGGCGCTCAAGGTGCCCCGCGGCGCCAAGGACCTCCACGTGAAGATCCCGGGTGCCATCGAACGCCTGGGCACCGAGCTGGGACGGGCGCCCACCCCCGAGGAGATCGCCGAGTCGCTCGGCGTGCCGCTCGATCACGTCATCGACGCCCTCGACGCGGGGGCCGCCTACCGCACCGCGTCCACCGACACCACCGAGGGCGCGGCGGCCGCCGGCCACGCCACGGCCCGTCGGTCCAACCAGCGCGGCGGCCTCGGCCCGGAGGACCGGGTGCTGCTCGAGGAGCTGCTCACGTCGCTGCCCGAGCGCGAGCGGACCATCGTCTGGCTCCGGTTCTTCGAGGACCTGAGCCAATCGGAGATCGCCGCGCGCGTCGGGATGAGCCAGGTGCACGTGTCGCGCCTGCTGCGCCGGTCGCTGCGGGCCCTGCGCGAGCAGGTCCCCGCCGAGGCGCTCGCCGCGGGCGACGGCTGAGCCCCGACGGGGACGGTTCCTGCCCCTGGCGCTAGCCGGCGACCTCCTGGGCCCGGTCCGCGGCCTGCTGGTCGGCGTCTCGGGTGGGCAGGGCGCCGTCGGCGGATTCGAGGTGGGCGCGCACGAACCACTGGTACTGCTCGAGGTCGCCCGTCTGGCCGATGAGGATGTCCTCGGTGATCGGATCGAGCTCGCCCGTGGTCTCGATCGCGGCCCGATGGCCGGCGATGACCGCCGAGTACACGACGTCGAGCGCCTCGAGGTGCTGGGGGACCGGCGCTCGATCGACGTTGTAGTCGTCCCAGCTGCGGCTGGCGACCAGGTTCCCGGGGAGCCCGTTGGGCGAGCCGCCGAGCGCGGCGATGCGCTCGGCCAGCGTGTCGGACATGGCGTGCACGCCGGCCACCTGGGGGTCGAGCATCTCGTGGACGCCGATGAACGTCGGCCCGGTCACGTTCCAGTGGATGTGCTTGAGCGTGAGGGCGGTGTCGATCAGCGCCTCGAGGCGCTCCTGGAGCGCGGTGCGGATGGTGTCCGCCTGCTGGTCGTCGAGGCCGGGGAGGGTGAACGAGGCCATGGGGGGTCCTTTCGGGGGCATCGGGGGAACGTCGTCCCCCGCTACCCGCAGGTCAGGACCCCAATCCCTCCCGCCAGGCGACGGCCACCGCCGACGCCCGGTCGCGCACGCCGAGCTTGCGGTAGATCTGGCGCACGTGGGTCCGGATCGTCTCCCGGCCCACCCCGAGCGCGGCGGCGCAGGCGTCGATGCCGTTGCCGGCGGCCAGCAACCGGAGCACCTCGGCCTCGCGGCGCGACAGGCCCAGGTGCGCGCCCTGCCAGTCGAGGCGGGCGGTGGTGCGAGCGGCGAGGATGGCGGCCTCGGTGCCGAGCTGCGGGTCGACGATGCGGGCCCCGGCGGCGATGCGCTCGATGGCGTCGACCAGGTCCTCGGCCGCGATCGTCTTCAGCAGGTAGCCGCTCACGCCGGCGCGCAGGGCCGTGAACAGGTGGTTCAGGTCGTCGTTCTCCGTGAACACGACCACCTTGAACGCGGGGTCCTCGGCGAGCACCTTCGAGGCGGCGTCGATCCCCGCACCTGAGCGGGAGAACGAGTCGAGCAGGAGCACGTCGGTCTGCGAGGCGGTGAGGGCGTCGATCGAGATGTCGGGATCGCCGATGGCCGTGCCCACGACGGTCACGCGGTCGGCGTACGGCGCGAGCAGTGCCTCGAGGCCCTTGACGACGAGCTCGACGTCGTTGGCGAGCAGGACCCGGATCGGTCCGCGCCCGCTCATGCCGCACCGGTCCGCAGGACGTCGTACAGGCCCGAGGTCTGCAGGACCTGGCGAGCCACCTCCGAGCAGCCTCGCAGCCGCAGGCGACCGCCACGGTCGCGGATGGCGCAGGCGGCTCGGACGATGACGCGCAGCGCCGCCGAGTCGAGGAAGGTGACCTCGTCGAGGTGCAGGCCCACCTCGGCCCGCTGGTCGGACGCGGCGGCCAGGAGCTGGGCGAACTCGTCGGCGGCCGCGGCGTCGACCTCGCCGGTGACGCGCACGTCCACCAGTCGGTCGTCCATCTGGACGGTGGCGCGGAACGGATGGACCACCGGGTGGTCCGAAGCGACTGACATGTCGGGTGTCCTCCTCGGGTCGCCCGTCGCTACCCGGCACGGCCGCAGGGCAAACCCCCGGGTCGTCACCCGATCGGGTGCCCGTCCGGCCGCAGCGGGGGAGGGGACGGGGCACCGGGCCGAACCATCCGGCCCGGTGCCCCTGCGTCGCCGGGTGA
>JAGQSL010000260.1 GCA_020439525.1 Acidimicrobiales bacterium
AGCTCGTCGGCGAGCCGAGCGCGCGCTCGCTCGACGGCCGCGATCGCGTCGTTGCGCCGGCCCGTGCGGGCCAGGGCCAGCGCGAGCTGCTCGACGAGGCGCTCTCGGAGGGGGAACGCCTCGACCGCCGCCGTGAGCTCGCCGACGGCGAGNGCGGCGCGGTCGTCGGCGAGGAGCAGGTCGAAGCGCGCCTCCATGGCCGCGAGGCGCAGCTCGTCGAGCCGGGCGGCCTCGCCGCGCGCCCAGGGCTCGCCGGCGAGGTCGCCCAGTGCCGGTCCGTCCCACCGGGCGAGCGCCACCTCCAGGGCGGCCCGCCGCTCGGCCGGGGCGGCGGCGCGCCCGCCGAGGGCGTCGGCCACCTCGTCCTCGAACCGCACGGCCTCGAGGTCGACGAGGTCGGTGCGGAGGCGGTAGCCGTCGCCCACGCGCTCGATGGCCGGCACCGTGCCGGCGAGCGCCTTGCGCAGGTTCGACACGTAGCTCTGGAGCGTGTTGGCCGCCGAGGCGGGCGGGGTGCCGTCCCACAGCTCGTCGATCAGCCGGTCGGCGGCCACCACGTGGCCGGCGGCCATGGCCAGGCGGGCGAGCACGGCGCGCTGGCGCGGGCCGCCGAGGGCCACCGGTGCACCGGCCACCAGGGCGCGCACCGGCCCGAGCACGCTGATCGAGACGAGTTCGGAGCGGTCGCTGAGAGCCACGTGCCAGGTGTCGCCCGGTGCCCTTCCACCGTGGCGGAGCGCCAGCGTAGCGACGGTCCGACCCGTGCTCGGACGAGCCACCCGGGGAGGTGAACGTCGTGTCACCCGGCAGCCGGCAGGCCGTGGACCTCGGCGAGCAGGCGCTCGAGGACCGCCTGGTCGGGGGCGGGTTCGGCGCGCTGGTCGGGAAGCTCGTCGAGCAGGTCGAGCGCCCGGGCCACATCGGGACGACGGATCGGTGCGCCGTGGGCGCCCAAGATCAGGCGGGGAGCGAGCGAGCGCAGCCGGTCCACGGCCCGGTGCCACCGTCGACGGTCGACGTCGAGCACCCAGGGGGCGAGGAGCCGGTGGTAGGCCAGCGTGCCGTGCTCCCAGACGTCGAGGTCGAGCTGGCTCGCGTCGGCCACCGGGTGGGGGAGCGCCACCCCGAAGCAGTCGGCCGCCCAGTAGGTGCCGGTCGCCTCGTCGAACAGCCCGCGGGTGGCCGGACCGTCGTAGGCCGGCGGCTGCAGGGCGACCACGGTGCGACCGCCGAGGTCGGCCCGCTCGCCGTCGTTCAGCCAGCGGCACCGCTCGAGGGGGAGCTCGAGCGAGGCCCGGAGGCGTCGGCCGAGCAGCTGCGTCGTGACGACCGTCGCCGCCGGGCACCGCTCGAGCAGCGTCGCCAGGTTGCCGGTGTGGTCGGCGTCGTCGTGGCTCAGGAACACCCAGCGCAGGTCGACGGGGTCGAGGACCGCTTCGAGCTGGGCCCAGAACGACGCGGCCGAGCGCGCCCCGCCCGTGTCGACCAGCAGCGGTTCGCCGTCACGCCACACCAGGGCATCGGCGGGCAGCACGAGCCCGTCGTCGTCGGGCGACGGCTCGGTCGGCAGCCGGAGGAGGTGGAGGTCGGGGCCGAGGGCCTGGGGGAGCGGGATCGGTGGCACGCGACCACCGTGGCGCCCGTCGCGTGGAGCCCAGGTGGAGGCGGCATGGAGCTCAGCCGTCGCGCTCCTCGAGGCGGCCGTCGGCGTGCCGGGCGAAGCGGCCCCGCTCGCGGCCGTTGTCGGGGGCGTCGTCGGCCCACGGCCAGCCGCCGAAGCCGGTGCGCTGGTAGTCGGCGAACGCCTGGCGGATCTCGTCTTCGGTCGTCATCACGAAGGGCCCGTACCGCGCCACCGGCTCACCGATCGGCCGTCCCTGGAGCAGCAGCACCTCGGCGCCCTCGTCGCCGCCGGTGAGCGTGACGACGCGATCGCAGCGCACGACGGCTCCCGTGTCGGTGCCCAGGGGGTGGGCATCGGCGCGCAGGTCGCCGGCGAAGGCGTAGAGCGTGCGGATGGTGTCGGGGCCCACGGCCGCCGGGAGGGTCCAGGTGGCGCCGGGTGCCAGCTCGATGTGCCAGATGGCGAGGTCGGACTCGGGGCGCGCCGCCCACGAGTCGGGCGGCGGGGTGAGGGGCCGGGCGTCGCCCAGCGCCCCGGCGTACACGGTGACGACCGTGGCGCGCCCGGCCTCGTCCTCGTGGCGGACCTGGGGGATCTCCTCCGCCCACTGCATCGTGAAGTACGGCGGCACGAGCTTGTCGGCGGCAGGGAGGTTCAACCAGATCTGGAACAGGTGCAGCGGGTTGGGTGCGTCGGTGCGCACCAGCGGGAACATCTCGCTGTGCACCACCCCCGCGCCGGCGGTGAGCCACTGGGCGTCGCCGCGGCCGAAGCGGGCGGTGGCCCCGAGCGAGTCGCTGTGGTCGATGAGCCCCTCGCGCACCACCGTCACCGTCTCGAAGCCGCGGTGGGGGTGCTGGGGGAACCCCGGCACCCGGGTCCCGTGGTACATGTTCCAGCCGTCGACGCCGGCGAAGTCCGAGCCGAGCTCGCGCCCGGTGAGCGGGGCCGTCGGGGCCAGGTCGCCATCGCCCTCGGGGTAGGCGTCGCGGTGGTGGGCGCAGAAGAGGAACGGGTCCACCGTGGGCCACTGCGCGCCCAGCGGCACCTCTTGGAGGACGGGATCGTCGGTGGTGGCCGTGGTCATGGCGTCCACGCTACGGGGGCGTCGCAACCCCTCCTCGCGTCAGACGCGCGCCAGGCACCCGACGCAGGCTCCTCACGGAGGCGAAAAGGCGCCGACACCCCAGATTCCTACGTTCACCTGCGTGTATACAGGCTCGGATACAGGGACGACCCGCCGTGAGGTGGCCTACCAGGCCCTGAAGGCCCGGCTGCTGGTGGGTGACTTCGCCCCGGGGAGCCGCCTGGTGGAGGAGCGGCTCGCCGAGGACCTCGAGGTGTCTCGCACGCCGGTGCGAGAGGCGCTCTCGCGGCTGCACTCCGAGGGCCTCGTCGAGCGGCTGCCCGACGGAGGGTTCGGCCCGACGCTCATCAACCTGCACCTCATCCTCGAGCTGTACGAGATCCGCTTCGCCCTCGAGACGCGGGCGATCCGCCGCACGGCCGACGGGCGGCCCGCCCACGACCTCGAGAAGGTGGCCGAGCTGCGCGGCGACTGGGTGGACCTCGACGAGCCCGACGCCGACGCCGACGTCGACGGCGACTTCGTGCTGCTCGACGAGGACTTCCACGAGCGCCTGGCCGCGGCGGCTGGCAACCGCGAGCTCGTGGACCACCTCCACAAGGTGAACGAGCGCATCCGCATCGTGCGGATGCAGGACTTCCTCACCGCCGAGCGGGTGGGGCTGACCATCCGCCAGCACACGGCGATCCTCGATGCGGTGCTCGACGGGGACCTGGGCGGCGCCGAGGAGCGCCTCGTCGGCCACTTCGACGAATCGCTGGCGGTGGTGGAGGAGCGCGCCGCGCTGACCATCGCCCGCATGCTCGATCGGAGGACCCCGTGAGCGAGCCCGAGCCGATCCTCGACGCCCGCGGGATCACCCAGCGCTTCGGCCCCCTTGTCGCCAACGACGCCGTGGACTTCGCGCTCCGCGCCGGCGAGGTCCACGCCCTGCTCGGCGAGAACGGTGCCGGCAAGAGCACCCTCATGAAGGTCCTCTACGGCGTGAACCACCCCCAGGAGGGCGAGATCCTGGTGCACGGCGAGCCCGTCGCCCTCGGCTCCACCGCCGCCGCCCGCGCCGCGGGGATCGGCATGGTCTTCCAGGACCTCCGCCTCGTGCCAGCCCTCACCGTCGCCGAGAACGTGGAGCTGGCCTGCGGCACGGGGCGCTTCCGTCCGGCGGCCGCCCGGGCTCGGGTGGCCGAGGGGGCCGAGCGCTTCGGCCTGCCGGTGCGTCCCGACGCCGTCGTGCGCGACCTGTCGATCGCCGAGCGCCAGCTCGTCGAGATCCTGCGGGTCCTGCTCATGGAGGCGAAGGTCGTCATCCTCGACGAGCCGACGAGCGCGTTGGCGCCCCAAGAGGTGGATGCCCTCCTCGCCGTGATCGAGCGCTTGCGCGGCGACGGGCTGGGCATCGCGCTCATCACCCACAAGCTCGCCGAGACGCGGGCGGTCGCCGACCGGGCCACCGTGCTGCGCGGCGGGACGATGGTGCTGTCGGCGGTCGACCCCCGGGCGCTGTCCGACGACGAGCTCGTCGAGGCGATGGTCGGCAGCGTGCCCCCGCCCCTCCCGGCCCACCGCAAGCCCGCCCTGGCGGGTGACCCGGCCCTCGTGGTGGCCGGCGTGTCGGCCCGGAGCGCCGACGGCCACGCCCACATCCGCGACATCAGCTTCGAGGTGCGGCCCGGCGAGCTGGTGGGGATCGCCGGCGTCTCGGGCAACGGCCAGCGCGAGCTGCTCGACGCCGTGCTCGGCGTGCTCCCCCTGGAGGAGGGCGAGATCCGCATCGGCGGCACGGACATCGGGCGCCACGGCCACCCGCGCAAGGCGCTGCGGGCCGGGGCGGTGGTGGTGCCCGAGGATCCGGTCAACGATGCCGTCGTCGGCGGGCTCGCCGTGCTCGAGCACCTCCCGCTCAACGGGCGCAAGCTCCCCACCCGCGGCCCGAGCGTGAACTGGGGCGCGGTCCGCCGCCTCGTGGCCGACAGCGACGTGTCGAGCCGCCTCTCGATGGCGCCGCTGTCGCGCCAGGTCGCCACGCTGTCGGGCGGCAACATCCAGCGGGTCGTGCTCACCCGCACGTTCCTGGTGGACGACCCGACCCTGGTGGTGGTCGCCTACCCCAGCCGGGGCCTCGACATCGCGTCGGTGCGAGCCACCCAGCAGCTCCTGCTCGAGCGGCGGGCGGCCGGGGCGGGCGTGCTGATGGTCTCCGAGGACCTCGACGAGCTGCTCGAGCTGGCAGACCGGATCGTCGTGCTCCACCACGGCCACGTGGCCGGGATCGTCGACCCCACCGAGACCGATCGCCAGGCCATCGGCCGGCTGATGCTGCAAGGAGCCGCCGCATGACCGTCCTCGACGCTCCCGTCCCGGTCGAGGCCGACGCGCCGCCGCCGCCTCCGGACGACGACGGTGGGGCCGGCGGCCTCGCCGCGCGGGCCGCCGGCCTGCCTGCGGTCGTCCTGCGCTGGGCGATCATCGTCGGATCGACCCTGGCCATCTTCTCGGCGTTCCTCGTCGCCAAGGGGGCCGACCCCCTGGCGGTGCTGGAGTCGATGTGGGACACGGCCCTCGGCACGCCCGACAGCGCCGGCGAGACGCTCATCCGAGCCACGCCCCTGCTCCTCGCGGCGCTGGCCGCCGCCGTGCCCGCCCGGGCCGGGCTGTTCAACCTCGGCGGCGAGGGCCAGCTGCTGATGGGGGCGATCGGCGCCATCGCCGTCGCCGACCGGCTCGGCGGCGACTGGCCGACGGTCCCGACGCTCACCGCGATGGCGTTCGGCGGCGCCGCCCTCGGTGCCCTCTGGGCGCTGCTCCCGGCGCTGCTGAAGGTGGCGACGCGGACCAACGAGGCCATCTCCAGCCTGCTGCTCAACTACATCGCCGGCATCATCGTGACCTGGCTCTGCTTCGAGCCGTGGAAGGACCCCACCAGCCTGGGGCAGGCGTACTCCCGTGAGCTCGAGGGCCCCGAGCGGTTCCCGGTGATCTGGGGCCAGCGCGTGCACCCGGGGATCTTCGTGGGGCTGGGCGCGGCCGTGGTGCTGTGGCTGGTGCTGCGCCGCACCACGTGGGGCTTCAAGCTCAAGGTCCTGGGCGGCAACCCGGCCGCGGCCCGCCGCGCCGGGCTCGCCGTCGGCGGCCTGTCGGTGGCGGCCATGGTGGTCGGCGGGGCCATGGCCGGCCTCGGCGGGATGATCGAGGTGGCGGGCACGGAGGGTCGCCTGCGGCCAGAGCTGCTCGCCGGGTTCGGCTTCATCGGCTTCCTCGCCTCGTGGCTCGCCAAGCACGACCCGCTGAAGGCCGTGGGCGCCTCGATCGTCCTCGGGGCCATCGCCGTCGGCGGCAGCGGGCTGAAGATCACCGCCGGGCTGTCGGGCGGGGCCGTGAACATCTTGATGGCGCTCGTGCTGTTCGCCGTCCTCGGGTGGGGCAGCCGCCCCGCAGGAGCGGAGGGTCGATGATCGAGCAGGTCCTCATCGGCTCCGTCGCCGGCGGCACGTGCATCGTGTTCGCCGGCCTCGGCGAGATCGTCGCCGAGCGCTCCGGGGTGATCAACCTCGGCACCGAGGGCTCGATGCTCTGCGGGGCGCTCGCCGCCTACGCCGTCGGCATCGAGACCGGCAGCCCGTGGCTCGGCGTGCTGGCCGGGATCGCGGCGGGCGCCGCGCTGGCCGCGGTGCACGCCGCCCTCGTCCTGCACCGCAACGCCAACCAGATCGCCGTCGGCCTCGTGGTCAGCTTCCTCGGCATCGGCATCACCGCCCTGTTCGGCCAGAGCTACGTGGGCCAGGGGGTGGTGCCGCTCGACACCTGGGACGTGCCCGGGCTGTCGAGCCTGCCGTTCCTCGGGCCGGTCCTCTTCGAGCACGACCCGCTCACGTACCTCTCGTTCCTCGCCGTGCCGCTGTCGGTCTGGGCCATCTGGCGCACGCGGGCGGGGCTGGTGCTGCGCGCCGCCGGCGAGGGCCCGGAGGTCCTCGAGATCTACGGGACCTCGGCGCGCCGGGTGCGCTGGATCGCCCTGCTGGTCGGCGGGGCCATGGCCGGCCTCGGCGGCGCCCAGCTCTCCACCGCCGCCACGCTCAACTGGTCCGAGCAGATGACCGTCGGCCGCGGCTACGTCGCCGTCGCCCTCGTGATCTTCGCCGGGTGGCACCCGGTCAAGCTGCTCGGCGGGGCCTACCTGTTCTCGGGCGCCATCGCCCTGCAGCTCCAGCTCCAGGCCGAGGGCT
>JAGQSL010000261.1:0-7280 GCA_020439525.1 Acidimicrobiales bacterium
TCGCCGTGCTCGCCTCGCTCGGCCGCCGGGCGCTGGCGCCCGACGCACCGGCGCCGCAGTCGTCGGCGACGGCGGTGGGCGTCGCCGTGGTCGCCGTGCTGGCCCTCGGCGCGGTGGCGGCGACCCCCGCCGCCCACGAGGCCCGGCGGGCCGACGCGGCGGCGGACGCCGCCCGTGACGAGGCGGAGGCGGCGGCCCTCGCCGACGCCGGCGTCCCCGACGTCACCACGACGACGCTGAGGACCCGCATCGGCCCCTACGACCCCGAGCGGCCGCTCGACCTGTCCGACATCGCCGGCGTCACCACCCAGCAGCAGCAGGGGGCCGAGGACCTGGTGGCCGCCGTGCTCGCCGCATCGAGCGAGTACCCCAGCGCCGAGGAGGCCGAGGCCGCGGGGTACGTCAGCATCGGCGACGACTTCACCGGCGAGGAGCACCTGATCGATTGGTCGGCGGTGCTCGACCCGGCGACGCTCGATCCGAGCCACCCCGAGGCACTCGTCTTCGACGTCGCCGACGACGGCAGCCGCACGCTCGCCGCGGTCATGTTCGTGCTGCCGCCCTCGACGCGGGTCGACGACGCCCCGCAGCCCGGCGGGCCGCTCACCAGCTGGCACCTCCACGGCGAGCTGTGCATCGACGAGGCCCGCACGCCGCCCGCCGCCGTGGCCACCACCGATGCCTCGGGCGAGTGCCCCACCGGCCTCGACGAGGCCCAGCCGGCCCCGACCCTGCACGTGTGGGTCACCCGCCACCCGTGTGGGCCCTTCAGCGAGCTCGAGGGGGTCGGCACCGACCCGGCGTCGATCGCCAGCGGCTGCGAGCACCGCCACGGCTGAGGTGCGGGGGCCGGGCTAGGGGGTGCGCACCCGCCCGACGGCGTCGGCGAGCAGCTCGCGGTCGAGGTCGACGACGAGGGGCACCGGGCCGCCCTCGGGGCCGGCGATCAGCAGCCGGCCGAGGCGCACCAGCGCATCGAGCGCATCGCCGTGGACGTTGGGATCGACATCGAGCACCAGCACGTCGGCGTCCGGGTCGTCGGGATCGGCGGCGTCGACCCCGCCCTCGGCGTCGACCACCGCCGGCCAGATCGAGATGCGGAGCCGGCGATCGCCGACCCAGGCCCCGAGCCCGGCGACCTCGACGTCGTAGCCGAACCCCAGGCGATGGCCCTCGGGCAGCTCGTGCAGCGGCGCCTGGACGACGGCGAGCGCCTGCGGGTCGCCGGTGGCGTCGACGTCGACCACCACCCCGGCCAGCCGGTCGGTCTCGATCACGGTGGCCCGGCGCACCGCCAGGGCCCGCTCGCCGTGGGCGGCCACCGGCCTACCAGTTGCCGCGGTTGGCCTTGCAGGTGACGCAGAGCTCGGTGGCGGGGAGCGCCTCGAGGCGGGCATCGCCGATGGGCTCGCCGCACTTGGTGCACTGCTTCCAGCCCCGGCCCTGCGCCCGCTCCGCGGCCGCATCGATCACCTCGAGGAAGGCCTGCTCCTCGCCGATGCGAGCCCGGATCCGGTCGCGCTCGAAGCGGGTGAGGTCGCCCTCCGAGCCGCCCTCGTCCTCGCCGGCGCCCACGTCGCTCGCCGCCTCCTCGGGGTCGAGCTCGTCGTAGGCCACCTGGAGGTTGGCGATGTTGGTCTCGGTCTCGGCGCGCAGCTGCGCCAGGTTCGAACGGTGCTGGGCGACGGTGAGCGATGACGCCATGGGGGAGGACCTCTCTCGACGGGAGCGGTGCAACCTACCCGGTCGCGCACGGGGTGCACCCCATCGCGAGCGAGAACCCGGTCGCGGTGGCGCCCGATGGCGGCGAACGGAGGCGGATCCCGGCCACGGCGGTCCGTAGGCTTCGGCGGCCGTGTCCTCCGAGCCCGCCACCGCCCGATCCCTCGACGAGGGAGGCCCCGACGGCGGTGGCGCGGGCGGGCTGTGGGACGCCGGTCGCCGCGACCTCACCGTCGGGCTGGTGCTGACCATCACCCTGGTCGCCTTCGAGGCGATGGCGGTGGCGACGATCATGCCCGACGTCAAGGACGACCTGGGTGGGCTGGCCCTCTACGGGTGGGTCTTCAGCGGCTTCTCGCTCGCCAGCCTCGCGGGGATCGTCGTGGCCGGCCAGCTCGCCGACCGCCGGGGCCTGGTGGTGCCCTACGTCGCCGGCCTCGGGCTGTTCACCGCCGGGCTGGTCGTGGGCGGCCTGGCGCCGTCGATGCCCGTGCTGGTGGCCGGCCGGGTGCTCCAGGGCTTCGGCGCCGGCGCCATCCCGGCCACCGCCTACGCCGCCATCGCCCGAGGCATCCCACCCGCGCTGCGACCCAAGATGTTCGCCGTCATGTCCACCGCCTGGGTCGTCCCGGGCCTCGCCGGCCCGGCGGCGGCGCTCGGCATCGAGCACGCGCTCTCGTGGCGCGCCGTGTTCCTCGTCCTCATCCCGCTCGTGGTGGTGGCCGGCGCCATGACCCTCCCCGCGCTCCGCTCGCTCGCCCGCGCCGTGGAGGCGACCACGTCGGCCCAGCGCGACAGCGACCGCCGGCGGCTCGGCCAGGTGGGGCTGCTGGTGGTGGGCGTCGGCTCGATCTTCACGGCCAGCTCGCTCGACGCCTGGCCGGCGGTGCTCGCCCTGGTCGCGGTCGGCCTGGTGCTCGCGGCGCGGTCGCTGGTCCACCTCCTGCCGCCCGGCTCGCTGCGCTTCGCTGCCGGCGTGCCGGCGGCCGTGTCGGTCCGCGGCGTGCTCACCTTCGCCTTCTTCTGCGCCGACGCCTACGTGCCGCTCGCCGTGGTCGACGGGCGCGGCGGGGCCGCCTGGATCGGCGGGGCGGCGCTGACGGCTAGCGCCCTCGCCTGGGCCAGCGGATCGTGGCTGCAGGCCCGGCTCATCGACGTCCGGGGCCCTCGTTGGCTCGACCAGGTGGGCTTCGCGTCGCTCGTGGTCGCCTCGCTGGCCCTGCTCGCCATGGTGCGGGGTGGGCCCCTCGGGCTCGCCGTGGTCGCGTGGGCGATCGGTGGGTTCGGCATCGGGCTCGCCTACGCCCCGCTCTCGGTGACGGTGCTGGGCGCGGCCCGGCCCGGCGAAGAGGGGGCGTCGAGTGCGGCCATCCAGCTCACCGACGGGCTGGGCATCGCCCTCGGCACCGGCCTCGGCGGGTGGATCGTCGCCGTGGGCGACGATCGGGGCTGGGCGGTCGCCACCAGCACGACGTGGGTGTTCGCCCTCGCCGGGATCGTGGCGGTCGGTGGGGTGGTGGCGTCGGCCCGCCTCCCGCGCCGGGTGCCGACCACCGCGAGCGCGGCCGCCGACGCCCCGGGCGCCTGAGGCGTCGCCCGGCCCGGCCCCCTATCCCTGGTCGGCGAGCTCGTCGCGCAGCTGGCGCTTCAAGATCTTGCCGGCGGGGTTGCGGGGCAGTGCCTCGGCGTGGAAGAAGATCCGCGACGGCACCTTGAACGCGGCGATGTGCTCGGAGAGGAACCGGCGCAGCTCGTGCTCGTCGATCTCCTCGCCCTCGCGGGGAACGATGGCGGCCGCCACCTCCTCGCCCAGGCGCTCGTGGGGGAGGCCGAAGACGGCAGCCTCGTACACCTGCGGGTGCTCGTAGATGGCCGCTTCGACCTCGGCGGAGTACACGTTCTCGCCGCCGCGCAGGATCATGTCCTTGGCCCGGTCCTCGATGTAGACGAAGCCCTCCTCGTCGATGCGGCCGAGGTCGCCGGTGCGCAGCCAGCCCTCGACGATGGTCTCGGCGGTGGCCTCGGGCTTGTTCCAGTAGCCCCGGATGAGGTTCGGGCCCTTCATCCAGATCTCGCCGCGCTCGCCCGGAGGAAGCGGGCGGAGCTCGGCGTCGCGGATCTCGAGCTGGAGGATGGGCGTGGAGCGCCCGGTGCTGGTGGGGTGCGCCTCGTAGTCGGCGCCGCTGTTGCCCGGGCCGTAGGCGTTGGTCTCGGTCATGCCGTAGCCGATGTTGGGCTTGGCCGCCTTGAAGGCCGAGCCGACCCGGCCCACCAGCTGGGGCGGGGCGGGGGCGCCGCCGCCGCCCACCGAGGCGAGCGTCGAGGTGTCGTAGCGGTCGAAGTCGGGGTGCTCGAGCAGGTCCCAGCTCTGGGTGGGCACGCCCACGAGGTGGGTCACCTTCTCGCGCTCGATGAGCTGCAGGGCCCGGCCCGGATCCCACTTGTGCATGATCACGAGCTTGAGGCCCGAGGCGAGCGAACCGAGCATGACCGGCACGTTCCCGGTCACGTGGAAGAGCGGCACGATGAGGATGAAGCACGGCGGCCCGGTGCGTCCGGCGGCCTCCTCGGGGCGGCGGAGCCCGTCGATGGTGGTCTTGCAGCCGAAGCCCATCAGCGCCTGCACGACGGCGCGGTGCGTGGAGACGGCGCCCTTGGGGCGGCCCGTGGTGCCCGACGTGTAGAGGATGGTGGCGTCGTCCTCGGGGCCGACCTCGACCTCGGGTCGCTCGGCACCCGCCACCACGACGTCGTCCCAGCGGTCCACGCCGGCGGGAGCGTCGCCCTCGGGAAGGCGGACCCCGACGGTGGCGATGCCGAGGCGGGCGCACGCGTGGCGGCTGCGCTCGACGCGCTCCTCGTCGGCCACCAGCACCTTCGTGCCGGAGTCCTCGAGGCCGTAGTCCATCTCCTCGGCCGTCCACCACGCGTTCATGGACACCACGACGGCGCCCACCGACAGCGCCCCCAGGTAGGTGACGATCCACTCGGGGTAGTTGCGCATGGCGATGGCCACGCGGTCGCCCTTGGCCACGCCGAAGCGCTCGACGAGGGCGGCGGCGATCCCGTCGGCGAGGGCGTGGACCTCGGCGAACGTGTAGCGCTCGTCCTCGTAGACGAGGAACTCGGTGTCGCCGTAGAGCCGGGTCAGGTCGCCCAGCTCCTTGAGGGAGGACGGCGCCCCCTTGAACGCGGTGTAGGAGACCCCGTCGACGGTGATCTCGTGGGTCTCGTAGCGCCCGCCCGGTCCGGTGACCTGGGCGGCGGCCTCTTCGTAGCTGAGCGTCACGAGGCCCGAGCCAACCGCACGCCGACCGGCGGGTCAAGCGGGAGCGCCTCAGCGGTCGCGCAGGTCCTCCTTGGCCTTCTGGGCCTCGCGGGCCATGCGCCCGAACTGGCGGGCTCGGCGGCGGCGCTCGACCACGTCGGCGCGCAGCTCGGCGGCGGCCGCCTCGGCGTCGAGGGCCCGCCAGGCGTCGAGGCGCTCGGGCGCCAGCTCGCCCGCCTCGACCGCGGCGAGCACGGCGCAGCCCGGCTCGGCCCCGTGGGTGCAGTCGCGGAACCGGCAGCGCTCGGCCAGCTCGTCGATGTCGGCGAAGGCGTCGGCCACCGCATCGGTATCGGTCCAGATCCCGACCTCGCGGATGCCGGGGGTGTCGACCAGCACGCCGCCGCCCGGGAGCAGGTGCAGCTCGCGGTGGGTCGTGGTGTGGCGACCCTTGGCGTCGCCCTCGCGCACCTCGCCCTCGAGGGCCACCTCGCCCTCGAGCAGCGCGTTCACGAGCGTCGACTTGCCGGCGCCCGACTCGCCGATGAGCGCCACCGTCCGCTCCCCGATCCGTTCGCGCAGGTCGTCGACGCCCCAGCCGCCGCGCGCTGAGAGGGTGACCACCTCGAGGTCGGGGTCGACCTCGTGGGCCACCAGCTCGGCCTCCACGGCGACCTCGGGGCCCACCTTGTCGGCCTTGGTGAGCACGACGAGCGACTCGGCGCCGGCGTCGAGGGCGATCGTGATGGTGCGCTGGATCCGCCCCGTCCGCACCGGGCGGTCGAGGCCGCAGACGACGAGGACGAGGTCCACGTTGGCCGCCATCGCTTGCTCCCGCTCCTCCTTGCCGGCGGCCCGCCGACGCAGGAGCGAGTCGCGGGGGAGCGTGGCGAGCGGGGTCCGGTGGCGGTCGAGCACGATCCAGTCGCCCACCACCGGCGCCGGGTCCACGGCCGGGCCGAACATCGAGCGCACCGGGCCCTCGGCGGTGACCACGATCATCCCGGCGCCGTCGTGGCGCACGACGCGCCCCGGGTGGACCTCGTCGGCCGCGGCGACGCCCGGCGTCGAGCGTGCCTCGTCGAACCGGGCCGACCACCGGTCGTCCCACCCGAACCGGAGGAGCTGGTCGGTCACCGGGCGTGCCTCATCGCCAGCACGGTACCGGTGGGTGCCCCGGTCGGTCCCACGAGTTGGCCGGGCGGCGAGGGCGTCCCTAGCGTCGAACCCGTGCAGGTCATCCACGGCGTCGGCCCGTGCTCGTCCCCCCAGCCCGAGAGCGCCGTCACCATCGGTGCCTTCGACGGCGTGCACTTGGGCCATCGGGCGGTCATCGCCCAGGTGCGAGAGCTCGCCGATCGCCGGAGCCTCCAGACCGTCGTGGTCACCTTCGACCGCCATCCGGCGAGCGTGGTGCGCCCGGCGTCCGCTCCGCTGCTGCTCACCGACCTCGACCAGAAGCTCGAGCTGCTCGCCGCGGCGGGGGTCGATGCCACCTACGTCGTGCACTTCGACGACGCCCGGGCGAAGGAGGAGGCGGCGGACTTCGTCGAGGAGGTGCTCGTTGGCTGCCTCTCGACCCGTGCCGTGGTCGTGGGCGAGGACTTCCACTTCGGGCATCGGCGGGGCGGCAACGTGGCCCTGCTGCGCGAGATGGGCGACGCCGCCGGGTTCACCGTGGCGGGGCTCGAGCTGCGCGGCGCCGACGGCGATCCGGCGACGGCGGGCGAGGTCGTGTCGTCGACCGCCATCCGAGGCCGGCTCGCGGAGGGCGACGTGGCCGGCGCCCACGCCATGCTCGGGCGCCCCCACGAGGTGCGCGGCGAGGTCGAGCACGGCGACCAGCGGGGGCGTGAGCTCGGGTTCCCCACGGCCAACCTCCAGATCGATCCCGAGATCCAGCTGCCGGCCGACGGGATCTACGCCGGGTGGTTCGAGCGCGCCGACGGCTCGGTGCACGCCACCGCCATGTCGCTCGGCCACCGACCCACCTTCTACGAGCGGCCCCAGGGCGCGCCGCTGCTCGAGTGCCACCTGCTCGACTTCGCCGGCGACCTCTACGGCGAGGCGGTGCGGGTGCGCTTCGTCGAGCGCCTGCGCGGCGAGGTCCGCTTCGACGGGGTCGACGCCCTGGTGGCGCAGATGGCCACCGACGTCACCGACACCCGGCGCCTCCTCGGCGCCTGAGGAGCGTGGCGCAGGGGTCACCCCGCGCTGGGGCAGACTGGGGCCGTTCCGCACGTCGGAGGGGAGAGGAGGACCGATCGATGCCGTCTGCGCCGCGCTCGCC
>JAGQSL010000261.1:7334-10563 GCA_020439525.1 Acidimicrobiales bacterium
GGCCCGGTCGGCGCGCCCGAGGCGATCGCCGCCCAGCTGCCACGCCTGGCCCGCCACACCATCGAGCTGGCCGACGGCCACCGCGTGGGCGTGGCGG
This sequence comes from Acidimicrobiales bacterium, assembly GCA_020439525.1. Lineage (GTDB taxonomy): Bacteria > Actinomycetota > Acidimicrobiia > Acidimicrobiales > Iamiaceae > Aquihabitans. The sequence continues at coordinate 7,432 of JAGQSL010000261.1, forward strand.
TGTGCGGTCGGGGGCTCCCGATCGTCATGGTCCACGGCTACACCGCCGAGGGGATGCTCTACGCCCAGTGCCTGAGCCGGATCGTGGCCGCCGGCTACAAGGTCATCGCCATCGACACGGCCAACCACGGCGGCACGCAGGGCCTGCCCACCGGCGGCGCCAACTTCGAGGAGTACACCAAGCTGCTCGGGCGGGTGGTCGACGAGCTGGGCATCGACAAGGCGGTGTTCGCCGGCCACTCCATGGGCGGGCGCCTCGTGACCGAGCTGGCGGCCCGCCAGCCCGAGCGGGCGCTCGCGGTCATCCTCCTCGACGCGATCGTCGGCGAGCCCTGGGACCGCATCGTCGCCGCCTCCCGGCTCAACCCGCTCCTGCTGCTCGGCATCGGCGGCGTCTTGCTGGCCGATTCCGTGTCCACCGTCCCGTTCGTGCGCGACCCGCGCCAGGCGGTGAAGTTCGGACGGCTGGTGGCGCCGATGATCAAGGGCCACGCCCTCAACCCGCTGCACCTGGCCGGGCCCGGCGTGTCGATCCTGCGCAGCCGGTCGTCGAAGTGGATGCTCCAGCGCCTCGCCGAGCGCGGCGTGCCGCTGGTGGCCATCCACGGCGACCGCGACATCGTCGTCCCGCTCGCCACCGCTCGCAGCGCGGCGAAGCTGGCCAAGGGGATGGTCGTGGTGGTCGAGGGCGGGCGCCACTCCTGGCTGCTGAAGGACCCCGAGACCCTGCCGGCGATCCTGCGCGAGATGTTCGACCACCCCGCCAGCCTCGAGGCCCGCGCCCGCGACTTCGCCGAGATGGGCCTGGCGCCCGATGCCACCGTCGACGAGATCGAGGCCGCGTTCTACGAGCCCGACGCCCCCATCTTGGCGCTCACCCCCGAGATCGACGTCGCCGCCATCCGCCCCGGGCCCCGGCGGCCGCGCTACCGCTGGCACGTCGAGGTGCCGCGCTGAGCCGCGCCCGGCCGGTGGCCGAGGCCCGCGTGGGTTGCCCGGCGAACGCAGGTTCGGGGTAGGATCGTCCGCTGTGCCCAAGGCGGGCACGCCGCGCTCCACCAGGCAGCTCGCTGCGGGCTGGAGGGCCGGGTACCGAGCCCACGAGGAATCCCTTGTCAGAGATCATCGATCGCCAGAAGCCCGAGGTCATCTCGGAGCACCGACTCCACGAGACCGACACCGGGTCGCCCGAGGTGCAGATCGCGCTGCTCACCAAGCGCATCAACCACCTCAACGAGCACCTCAAGGTGCACAAGAAGGACCACCACAGCCGTCGCGGGCTGCTGATGCTGGTGGGTCGTCGCCGGAACCTGCTCGACTACGTCAAGAAGAACGACGTCGAGCGCTACCGGACGATCATCGCCACCCACGGCCTGCGCCGCTAGGTCCGAGTCCTGCCACGGGCGACCCCCTCGGGTCGCCCGTGGTCGTTCCGACCACCCGGTCGGAGCACCCAACCACCCGGCGGTGTCCCACGCCGGTCAGTTGTCAGTCGCCCATCGCTCGGCCATCGGGGTCGGGAGGTGACCGACTGGGAGCTGACCAACGGGACGTCGCCTCACCGGAGCACACGGCTCCAGAGGAGAAGCCAACCGATGGCAGAAGTTTCCGTTTCGGGCCCGATCTCGGGCACCGACAAGACCCTGACCCTGTCGACGGGCGTGTACGCGCCGCAGTCGCAGGGCGCGGTCGTCGCCAAGCTGGGCAACACCCAGGTCCTGGCCACGGCCAACGGCGCGAAGGAGGTCCGCGAGGGCACCGACTTCTTCCCGCTCACCATCGACGTCGAGGAGAAGGCCTACGCGGCCGGCAAGATCCCCGGCTCGTTCTTCCGCAAGGAGGGCCGCCCGTCGGACAACGCGGTGCTCGTGTGCCGCCTGATCGACCGGCCGCTGCGCCCGTCGTTCCCGAAGGGCTTCCGCAACGAGACCCAGGTGGTCATCACCGTCCAGGGCGCCGACCAGGTGAACCCCTACGACGTCGTGGCCATCAACGCCGCGTCCGCGTCGCTCATGCTCACCGGCCTCCCGTTCGAGGGGCCGATCGGCGGCGTGCGCCTCGCCTACTCGCAGGACGGCCAGTGGATCCCGTACCCCACCTTCGAGGAGCAGGACGAGGCGACCTTCCAGATCGTCGTCGCCGGCCGTGAGGTGAACGGCGAGATCGCGATCATGATGGTCGAGGCCGGCGGCACCGAGAAGGCGTGGTCGTACTACGAGGACGGCGCCCCCAAGGTGACCGAGTCGGTCATCGCCGGCGGCCTGGACGCCGCCAAGGTCTGGATCGCCGAGTCGCTCGCCCTCCAGAACGAGCTGGTCGCCAAGGTGGGCCGCAAGGACCCCATCGCCTGGGAGAACCAGATCGACTACTCCGACGAGATCGAGGCGGCCGTCGCCGCCTTCACCGACCAGGTCACCGCCGCGAACGTCCTGGCCGACAAGACCGAGCGCAACGCCGCCAACGACGCCGTCAAGGCCGAGGTCGTGGCCGAGCTGACCGGTGAGGGCAAGCCCTTCGAGGGCCAGGCCCGCCAGGTCAAGAGCGCCCTCAAGGAGCTCACCAAGTCGGTCATCCGCCAGCGGGTCATCGACGAGGGCGTCCGCATGGATGGCCGTGGCGTCACCGACCTGCGTCCCGTGTCGGCCCAGGTGGGGCTCATCCCCACGGCCCACGGCACCGGCCTGTTCCAGCGGGGCGAGACCCAGGTCCTCAACGTGTTGACCCTGGGCCTGCCGAAGATGGACCAGCTCCTCGACACCGTCGATCCGGTGACCAAGAAGCGCTACATGCACCACTACAACATGCCCCCTTACGCCAACGGCGAGACCGGGCGCATGGGTGGAACCAAGCGCCGCGAGGTCGGCCACGGTGCGCTCGCCGAGCGCGCCCTGCTGCCCCTGGTGCCCAGCCTGGAGGAATGGCCCTACGCCCTGCGCTTGGTGTCGGAGGTCATGAGCTCCAACGGCTCCACCTCGATGGGCTCGGTCTGTGCATCCTCGCTGTCGCTCATGGACGGTGGCGTACCGCTCAAGGCCGCGGTGGCCGGCATCGCCATGGGGCTCATCGCCGAGGACGGCAAGTACGTGACCCTCACCGACATCTTGGGTTCGGAGGACGCCTTCGGCGACATGGA
>JAGQSL010000262.1 GCA_020439525.1 Acidimicrobiales bacterium
CGTCGAGGTTCGGCGGGTGCCACGAACCGAAGAACACCGCGAGGTGCTCGGGCCGCTCGGCCAGCGATCCCGTGGACCAGTAGCGGGCGCGCCACCGGGCGCTGGCGTCGCGCCGCTCAGCGGGGGTGGCGACCTCGTCGGGCAGCGTGGTGCCGTTGGGGATCACCGCCGTGGCGTCGACCGATCGGTCGCCCAGCTCGGCCAGGGCGGCGACGTCGACCGCCGAGCAGGCGGTGACCCGCGCCGCGGTGGCGACGGCTCGCCGCTCGACCTCCACCACCTGGGCGAGCAGGTCGCGCCCCACCTCGGTGTCGGGGTAGGCGTCGGCCTTGAGGGTGGCCTCCACGTTGTACGCGTCGTAGACCACCGGCACGTCGAGGCCGAGGGCCTCCACGGCGGGGAGCAGGTACGGCTCGGCGAGGATCACCGCGCTCGCGCCGTCGACCGCGGCGCGCAGGGCGTCGAGGTAGGCGGGGGTGCGGGCGATCTCGGTGCCGGCCACCAGGTCGGACACGGGGAGCTGCACCTCGCGGCTGAGCGCCTCGATGGCCTGCTGGTGCTCACGGCTGCGGGGCACGGTCACCTGGACGAGCTCGGTGTCGAGCCCGAGGCGCCCGGCCGGCTGGTCGGGGTCGACCAGCGCCACCACCTCGACAGGGCGGTAGCGGGCCAGGGCGCCGTAGAGGTTGCGGGCGCGCAGCTGGCCGCCGTGGCCGGGATCGTTGATGGCGAAGGTGGTGAGCACGGCCACCCGCCGAGGGCTGCGGTCGCGGTCCGCGTCGGCGGCGATCGCGGCGGCGGTGCGGGCCGCCTGCTCCTCGGGGGTGAACCGCTCGTCGCCGAGCAGCGCCTCCACCACCTCCTCCCACGTGATCCGCTCGCCGCGCGCCTGGCCGGCGGCGCCCAGCTCGGCCGCCAGCGCCGGATCGGCCACCAGGCGGGCGAGCGCGCTGCCGACGGAGGCCGGGTTGGGCTCGGCTACGAGGCCGGTGACCCCGTCCTTCACGAACTCGGTGGGCCCGCCCGCATCGGTGACCGTCACCACGGCGGTGGCCTGCGAGAAGGCCTCGAGGGTGATGAGCCCGAGGTCCTCGTCGTAGGGGAGGAACGGCACGGCGAGGGCGTTGCGATACAGCTCCGGCAGCAGGTCGTTGCGGGTGAAGCCCAGGAACGAGATGCGGGGATCGCCGGCGGCGCGCGCTTCGAGGTCGGCCCGCAGGGCGCCGGTGCCGGCGATCCGCAGCTCCACGTCGCCCGGCACGTGGGCCATGGCGTCGATCAGCAGGTCCAGGCGCTTGGGGCCGTCGAGGCGCGAGGCGGTGAAGAGGTAGGTGCCGTGCTCGTCGTTGATCGGCGCGAGCGGGAGCTTCCCCGGCAGGTTCACGATGCGCGGCGACACGGTGGTGGGGAAGTACCCCTCCCGCCGCGCGACGGTCTTGGACTGCGAGAGGTACTGGGCCACCTCGCCCGGCTCCATGCCGATGCCGTCGAGCCAGCGGATGGCGAGCCGGGCGAACGGTCCGGGGAAGGTGAAGTCGGGGTGGTCGGGCCCGAGCGCGGCGAGGGCGTTGTGCCACCGCTCGAAGAACTCGGCCAGCGCGCCCCGGTTGCCCGGGTTCGTTCGCATCAGGTGGAGCATGGCGAACGTGTGGTCGTCGGGGTGCTCCACCGCGATCGGTCGATGGTGCAGGTGGTAGGTGTCGTAGACCCCACGGAGCACGTGCATCATCAGGATCGTCTTGTGCGGGTGGGCCACCATCCACGCCGGGTACTTCGTGGTGATGATCCGGTCGAAGTGCGACAGGTCGAGGTTCGAGAACAGCTCGTAGGCGGCGATCACCGACGGGAGGGTGGATTCCTCGACGGGGACCTTGATCATCTCGGCCTCGTGGTGGGTGAGGTCGTTGATGGCGGCCTGGATGCCCCACAGGGCGCGCTCGGCGCCGCCGCGGGTGAACGGCACGGGGGAGGGGGCGACGACGGCGATCTTCACGACGCCACCCGATCGAGCGCGTCGCGCCACTCGTCGGCGGCGCGGTCCCACGTGAGCTCGGCGGCGCGCGCCCGCCCGCCGGCGCGCAGGCGGGCGGCCAGCTCGCCATCGCGGCAGATCCGCTCGATCGCCGCCGCGATGGCCGTGGGCGTGGGGTCGACGACGAGGCCGGTCTCGCCGTCGGCGACGAGCTCGGCCAGCCCGCCACCGTCCGTGCACACGATCACGGGGCAGCCGGCGGCCATGGCCTCGATGGCGGTGAGCCCGTAGTCCTCGTCGAGCGCCGGGGCCACGAGGCAGGGCGCGGCGGCGAGGCGGCGGGCCAGCTCGTCGTCGCTCACCCGCCCGGCGTGCTCCACGTTGGTCCGCAGCTCGTCGGTCACCTCGTCGACGTCGCGCCCCGTGGTGCACCAGAGCGAGGCGGGATCGACCGATGCCGGGTCGATGGCGCCGGTGGCGAAGCGGTGGTCGAGCGTGCGCAGCCACCCGTCGCGCCCGCCGGTGCCCACCAGGGCGACCCGACGGGCCGGCAGCAGGTGGGCGGCGGCGACGACCAGCTCGGTGCGCTTGGGGAACTCGTTGCGGCCCACGGTGAGGACGGCGCCGTCGCGGCGCCCGCCGTCGTCGGCGGGGGCGGCACGGTCGCCGACGATGAGCCCGGCGTGCAGCACCGAGGCGTTCGTGCGGCCGTTGAACGCCTCGAGCCGGCGGGCCACGGTCTCGGACCCGGCCAGGAACCAGCCGACCTGCTCGAGCGCCGGCTGGTCGAGCTCGCGCACCAGCCGGGCGGCCTCCCGGTGGATGGCGGGCTCGTCGACGAAGCCGGCCGCCAGGTAGGTCTCCTCGAGGTCGTAGCAGAGCCGGTGGTGGTGGTAGAAGACCGACAGGTGGCGGGGGTGGCGGACCGCGAACGACGGCGGTTGGGTGGACACCACCACGTCGAAGCGGCGCACGTCGAGGCGCTCGAACGCGTCCCAGCCCGCCAGGTACGGGAAGTACTCCGGGGCCCGGTCCCACACGTCGCGGGGGATGCCGAGCCCGGCGACCTCGGCCCGGGCCGGGCGCATGTCGACGCCGAGGCGAGCGACCTCGTGGCCATCGGCCCGGGCGATCGCCTCGAGCTCGGACACGACGGCCTCGAGCCCGCCGGCGACGCCGTGGTCGGGCTTCAAGAAGGCGATGCGCAGGACGGCCACGGCGCGCTCAGGCCGATGCGGCCTTGCGGGCCACGATCCCGAAGTCCATCGGGCCGCCGAGCGCCCAGTTGATCCGGTCGACGACCTGGCGGGCGCGGTCGCGGCCGGCGAGCGGGGCGAGGTCGTCGACCTCCAGCTCGGCGCCGCCCTCGGGGTTGAGGTAGCGGCCCTCCACGGTGGCGAAGCCGCGCTGGGCCACCAGGAACTCGAGGAACTGCGGGTGCAGCGGCTTGAGGTGCGTCGGATCGAGGTAGAACGAGGCGGCGCCCACGTTGAGGTTGGTGGGGTTCGGGGTCTCGAGGATCAGGGCGCCTCCGGGCGCCAGCGCCACGAGGGCGGCGTCGAGCAGGCCCACGAGCGTGTCGAGCGACAGGTGCTCCACCACGTGGAAGCTGGTGACGGCGCGGACGGTCCCCGGCTCGACCTCCCGAAGGTGGGCGAGGGCATCGCCGGCGCGGACGTCGAGGCCCTGCGCCCGGCACCGCTCGACCACGACCTCGTTGGTGTCGATCCCGTAGGCCTCGACCTGTGCCTCGGCCAGCATCCCCAGCCACTCGCCCCGGCCGCAGCCCACGTCGAGCACCGGGCCGTCGACCGTGGTGGCCTCGATGTCGGCCAGGTAGGGGGCGACCTTGGCGCGGACCTCGTCGGCGGTGCCCCGGAAGCGGTCCTCGAGGTCCTCGTAGAGGCGCTCCTGGCCGGCGCCCAGCTCGCGGCTGAGCTCGGTGAGCTGGGCCACCGAGATGCCCTGGTCGTCGAGGGCCTGGCGCGCCGTCCGCAGCACCACGTCCTGCTGGGCCCGCACGACCGCCGCCTCGGAGCGGGCGGCCTCGACCGAGGCGTGCAGGGCGGCGACGGCGGTGGCGAGGTCGCTCACCTCGTGGCGCAGCGAGCGCACGTCGTCGGCCAGGTCGTCGACGGCCAGCTCGGCCGTGGCGACGCCGGCCTGGAGGCGGGCCGCCTGCTGCTCGTGCAGGTCGGCGCGGTGCAGCACGCCGTCGAGCGCTTCGGCCACCCCGTCGACCGCCTGGAGCACGGCCCGGTTGAAGGGCTCCTGGTGCGAGGTCACGGGGCGGACCGCACCGAGCACCGCCTGCTTCACCGGCTTGAGCCGGGCGTCGTCGGGCAGGTGGGCGCCCGCGTGGGCGTGGGGCAGGGCCTCCTCGAGGCGGGCGCGGGCGTAGCGGACGGCGTCGGGGCCGCGCGTCGGTCCGGTGTCGCCCCCGTCCACGCGCGCCTTGGCGGCGTGGAGGTAGGCGAGCACCTCGTCGGTGTCGCTCACGAGCCGGAGGCTACCCGGACGCGAACGAGGGACCCGGCGAGCCGGGTCCCTCGAGCGTGGGGGGAACGACGATCAGGCGGCGCGGGCGACGAGCTCGCGGGCCTGGTCGACCAGGGCCTTGGCCTGCTCGGGCAGCTTCTCCTCGAGCTGGGCCAGCAGGGTCTCGAAGCGGCCCTCGATGGTGGCGAGACGGTCCTCGAGGACCTTGACGCGCTCCTCGACGAGATCGCTCACCGAGCCGAGCTGGTCCTTGGCCGTGGCGAGCGAGCCGTTGGCCGAGCCCTTCGCCTCGTCGAGCTGGGCGGTGAGGGCCTTGGTGAGCTCCACCCGCTGCACCTGCAGCTTCTGGAAGGCGATGACGCCGGCGCCCACGGTGATGTAGAAGGCGTCGCGGGCGGTGTCGGCGACGGTGTCGATGGTGAGGTCGGCCATGGTGGCGCTCCTGTTCGGGGGGTTTCGAGGGGGATCCGAGCCGCACGGCGGCGGGGCCCGGGTGCTGCCTACGATACGCACTTTGTTAAACAGTTGCAAGCACTTCGCGAGCGCGGTGACCCATGTCGCAGGGGCGGAGGGGTGTTCCGATGGGCGCGACCTCGGGCGGTAGCCTCGGCCCATCGTGGAAGCAGCACCACCGTCGGAGGCGAGCGACGACCCGGCGGTCGATGCGCCTGCGACGGCCCCGCCGCTGGTCGCCGTCGTCGTCGCGCACGACCCCGGCGAGTGGTTCGAGGAGGCCCTGGCCTCGCTGCGCGACCAGACGTACCCCAACCTCTCGGTGCTCGTGGTCGATGCCGCCAGCGACGAGGACCTGACCGGACGCATCGCCGCGGTCCTGCCCGATGCGCACATCCACCGGCTCGATCGCAACCCGGGGTTCGGGCCTGCGGCCAACGTGGTGCGCGACCTCGTCGAGGGGGCCGCCTTCTACGCGCTGCTGCACGACGACGTCGCCCTGGAGCCCGACTCGCTGCGCTCGCTCGTGGAGGAGGCGTTCCGCTCCAACGCGGGGATCATCGGGCCCAAGCTGGTCGACTGGCACGACCCCCGGCGCCTCCTCCAGGTGGGCGTGGGCGCGGACAAGACCGGCGCCCTCGCCGCCCTGAACGAGCGCGGCGAGCTCGACCAGGAGCAGCACGACGCCATCCGCGACGTGTTCGCCATCCCCGGCGGCTGCACCGTGGTGCGCGCCGACCTCTTCGACGCCCTCGAGGGGTTCGACCCCGAGATCGGCGGCCTCGGCGACGACCTCGACCTCTGCTGGCGCGCCCACGCGCTGGGCGCGCGCGTGCTGATCGCGCCGGTGACGCGGGTCCGCCACCGCGAGGCGCTCGCCGAGCGCGGCACCGTCGACGATCGACGTCGCCAGCTCGCCCGTCACCGGTTGCGCACGTCGCTCATCGCCTACGGGTGGTGGCACCGCGCTCGCGTCCTGCCGCAGGCCCTGCTCGTCACGGTGCTCGAGGCGCTGTACTCGCTGGTCACCGGGCACCCGGGCCAGGCGCGCGACGTGCTCGGCGCCTGGCCGTGGAACCTCCGCCGCCTGGGCCAGGTCCGAGCCCGCCGCAAGGTGCTGCGCGAGCGCCGCACGGTCTCAGACCGGGAGGTGCGCGAGCTGCAGGTCCCCGGCAGCGCTCGCTTCAGCGCCTTCCTGCGCAGCCAGATCCACCGAGCGCGCGCCGACGGGGGGCCGTCGATGGCCAGCTCGTCGCGCGACCTCGCCGGCGCCGTGCGCGACAGCTCGCGCCAGCTCACCGTGGCCTTCGGCGTCGTGCTCGTGCTGCTGGTGCTGGTGAGCTCGCGCGACCTCATCGTCGACGGCGTGCCCGCCATCGGCGAGTTCGCCCGCTTCCCGTCGGCCGGCGACCTGCTCGGCACGTGGTGGAGCGGGTGGCGTCGGGCCGGCCTCGGGTCGCCAGGCCCCCAGCCCACGGGCGACGGCGTGTTCGGCGTCCTGGGGCTGGTCTTCCTCGGCGCCACCGGGCTGCTGCGCACCGTGCTGATCATCGGCTCGGTCCCCGTCGGCGCCCTGGGTGCGTGGCGCCTGGCCAAGCCGCTCGGGTCACGGCGCGCCAGCGTCACCAGCCTCGCCGTGTACCTGGCCATCCCGGTGCCCTACAACGCGCTCGCCAGCGGCTCGTGGAGCGGGCTGCTCGTCTACGCCCTCTCGCCGTGGTTGCTGCTGGCGCTGGGTCGGGCGAGCGGCGCCGCCCCCTTCGGCCCCGCCAACGCCGACCCCGACGAACCGGCGGCCTCGCTCGTGCGGCGGTCGCCGCTGCAGGCGGTCTTCGGGCTCGCCCTCGCCCTGGCGTTCGTCGCGTGCGTGGTGCCCTTCGTGCTCGTGGTCGCCGTGGTGGTCGCCGGGGCGCTCACGGTCGGGTCGATCCTCTGCTTCCGCATCGTCGGGCTGGCGCGCATGCTCACCGCCGCGGCCGGGGCCGTCGGGCTCGCCCTGGCGCTCCACGTCCCCTGGAGCCTCGACCTGGCCACCGGCCCGGCGCCGTGGCAGTCCCTCGCCGGCGTGTCGAGCAGCGCGCAGGCCCCGCTCGACCTCGGGGCCATCCTGCGCTTCGAGACCGGACCGTGGGGGGCGCCGCCGCTCGGGTGGGCGTTCCTGCTGGCCGGTGCGCTCCCGATCATCATCGGCCGCTCCTGGCGCCTCGAGTGGGCGGTCCGCGCGTGGATGGTGGCCCTCGCCGGGTGGGGCGCCCTCTGGGCGGCGCAGCAGGGCCACGTGCCCGTCGCGCTCCCGCCGCCCGAGGTGCTCCTGGCCCCGGTGGCCGCCGCCCTCGCCTTCGCGGCCGCACTCGGGCTGTCCGCCTTCGAGATCGACCTCCGGGCCTACCGCTTCGGGTGGCGCCAGGGCTTCGCCGTGCTCGCCGCCCTGGGCGTCGTGCTCGGCGCCGCGCCACTCGCCTCGGGCCTCATCGACGGCCGCTGGCGCACCCCCGACGCCGACTTCGGCTCGGGCCTCGACGACCTGCTGTCCGAGCGCTCGGACGGCGCCTTCCGGGTCCTGTGGCTGGGCGACCCCGACCACCTCCCGGTCCGTTCGTACCGCTACGACGAACGGTTGGCCGTGGGCACGTCCGATGACGGGCCGCCCACCGTCCGCGAGCGCTTCACCGTGCCCGAGGAGGGCGCCACGCCGCTGCTGCGCCAGGCGCTCACCGCCGCCGAGGACCGGCGCACCAGCCACCTGGGGCGCCTGCTCGCGCCGATGGGCGTGCGCTACCTCGTGGTCCAGACCCAGCTGGCCCCCACCGCCGACGACGTGCGGGCCGCCGACGGGCTGGTGCCGATCCTCGACGTGCTGGCCCAGCAGCTCGACCTCGAGCGGGTGCCGGTGGCCGACGGGCTGACCGTCTACCGCAACGCCTCGTGGGCGCCCGCCCGCTCGGTCCTGCCGGCGCGCGAGGGCGATCGCACGAGCTGGGAGCAGGCCGACGCCGACGACCTGACCTCGGCCCAGCCGGCGCTCGTCGACGAGGTCGGCGCGGTCGGCGCCGAGGGCCGCGTGCCCGGCACCGGCGACCTGCTCGTCGCCAGCACCGCCGACGACGGCTGGCACCTCCGGGTCGACGGGGTGGCCCTCGGGCGCACCGAGACCTACGGGTGGGCCAACCAGTTCGACGCCACCCGGGCGGGCGAGGGCGAGCTCCGCTACGACACGCCGCTCTCGCACCACCTGCTCGCGGTCGGCCAGGCCGTGCTGTGGGCCCTCGCCCTGCTCGCCTGGCGGCGCAGCCGACGCGTGCGGCGCGACCGGCCGATCGCGGAGGTGAGCTGATGGCCCCGCGCGCCCGCCGCCGCCGCAGTCGGTACACCCCGCGGCGGTGGCTGCCGTTCCTGGCGCTCTCCGCGCTCATCGCGGGTGCGGCGCTGCTCGACACCGATCGGCCGCCGGTGGCGCCCGAACGGCTCGATCCGTCGCTCGACATCACCGCCGTGCCCTCGGTGGCTCGGGCCGACGCGATCTCGACCGCGTTCTACTGCGCGGGCGGGACCGCTCAGGGCGAGGACGGGCCGGCCGAGCTGTCGCTCGTGTTCGCCAACGACGCCGACACGGGTGCCACCGCCGAGGTCACCGTGCTCTCCGACACCGCCGACCCGGCGACGACCGAGGTCGAGGTCCCGGCCAACGGTCGGGCCCGGCTGCGCCTCGGCGAGGTGGTGCAGGCGGACTGGGTCGGCGCCGTGGTCGATGTCCGCGGCGGTCGGGTGGCCGTGGACCGGGAGGTGTCGGGGCCGCTCGGCTACGACGCCGCGCCGTGCGCCACCACCGCCGCCGATCGCTGGTACGTCCCTTCCGGGTCGACGCGCCGGGGCAGCGAGCTCTACCTGTCGCTCACCAACCCCTTCCCCGACGCGGCCAGCGTCGAGGTGTCCTTCGCCACCGACCGCGGCACCCGCACCCCTCGCTCGCTGCGGCGCTTCTCCGTGCCCGGCCGTTCGGTGCGGGTCGTGTCGGTGGCCGACCTCGTGACCGAGCGCGCCGAGGTGGCAGCCACCGTGCGGGTGCGCGCCGGACGGGTGGTCGTCGATCGCGTCCAGACCTCCGACGGCGAGGGCGACCCGATCCCGATCGAGGGCACCGAGGCCACCACCCCGGCGCCGAAGGGCCTCGTCTCCACCCCCGCATCGCCCGTGCGCGCCCCGCGCTGGATCGTGCCGTCGGCCCGCACGGGCACCGGCGTGCGGACGCAGATCGCCGTGGCCAACCCGAGCGGTCGCGACGCCCGCGTCGACGTGCTCCTGCGCTACCAGGAGCCCGAGCGCTACGCCGAGCTCGCGCCCGTGGAGCTCACCGTGCGGGCGGGGGGCGAGGAGGTGGTCGACCTCGCGGCGATCACCGACCTGGCCGCCGACGCCAACGTCTGGGTCGACGTCCGCTCGCTCGACGAGGTCCCGATCGTGGTGGAGCGGACCACCGCCTACGCCGACCCGTCGCAGGTGCGGGGCGTGGCCACCGCCCTGGGCTCGCCGGCCGCCGCCACCCGCTGGCTGGTGACCCAGGCAGGGAGCAGCCGGAGCCGCAACGGTGCCGTGCTCGTCACCAACCCCGGTGCCCGGCCGGCGGCGATCCGGGCCTACAGCTTGGAGTCCGGGGTGCGCCGCGAGCTCCCGGCCGCCTCGGTCACCGTGCCCGCGGGCGACCGCCGCTCGCTCGACCTCTCCGAGGCGGGGGCGGCGGCATCGATCATCGTCGAAGCCGACACCGGGGTGGTCGTCGGCTCCTCCCTCGCCGTCACCTCGGGCCCGGGCGTCGCCCTCCAGCCCGGGCTGCCCTACCCCGAGGACCTGGTTTCGATCGTCGCCCCCGGCTGAGCAGACTGGGAGGGTGCTCGCGCTGGTGGTGCTCCTGGTGGTCGGCCTGGTGGCGGGGGCCGTGGCGTGGGGCCTGCAGCGGTCGCAGCGCCCCGAGCCCGAGCGGGGGCCGTCGTGGAGCGTGCCGTCGCTGCTCGATCGCACCCACTTCGAGCGTCCCGATGCCCCGTGGCTGGTCGCGGTGTTCTCGTCGTCCACCTGCCTGGCGTGCGCCGATGTCCGGGAGAAGGCGGCGGCGCTCGCCTCCGAGGAGGTCGCCGTGGTCGCGCTCGACGCGGTGGCCGAGCGCGACCTGCACCAGCGCTACGGCATCGATGCCGTGCCGATGGTCCTGGTCGTCGATGCGGGCGGCATCGTCCGCCGGCACTTCGTCGGCCCGGTGACCGCCACCGACCTGTGGGCGGCGGTGGCCGAGCTGCGCGAGCCGGGATCGGTGCCGCCGGGCTGCGACGGCACCGTCTGCGGCTGACCGTCGGCGCCGGCGGGGCCCCTCAGCCCTCGGAGGGGACGGGCGTGGGGGCGGGGGCCGGGTTGGCGGCACCGAGATCGCACAGCCGGCGGACCTCGGAGCCGTCGATGGTCTCGTGCTCGAGGAGCCGTCGGGCCACGAGGTCGAGGCCGTTGCGGTTCTCGGTCAGCAGCTCCTCGCAGCGCTTCTCGCACGCTCGCAGGATCTGCTCGACCTCCTGGTCGATGACCCGGGCCGTCTCGTCGGAGTAGTCCCGAGCGTTGCCCATGAGGTCCTCGCCCA
>JAGQSL010000263.1 GCA_020439525.1 Acidimicrobiales bacterium
GCGCTCGTGTACGCACCGTCGTCGAAGAGCCGCTCGCCGGTGTCGTCGTCGTTGCAGCCGCCGGTGTCGTCGAAGATGCCGGCCAGGCTCAGGCCGTCGTCGGACTCGAGGGTGGTCTGGCGGAGGGCGTCGTCGCCGTTCACCTGCGAGAAGTCCACCGAGCAGTTGCCATCGGCGCACGAGCCCTCGAGCGTCACGTCGTGGCCCGGCAGCGTGGTGTTGATGCCGCCCACCTGGTAGCTGGCGTCGCTGTAGCCCTCCGACGAGGTGACCTCGAGGGTCTGGCGGAACTCGCCGTCCACCTCGTACTCCCGGAGGTCGGCGATCCCCGAGCTCGGGGCGACGACCGTGGCGTAGCCGTAGGTGCCCTCCACCGACGCCGGGCACCCGGCGTTGCGGCCTGCCTCGTTCAGCGTGTCGACGAACACGGTGGTGCCCACCAAGCCGGTCACCGTGCCCTCCTCGTCGTACACGGGCTCGAGGTCGCGGGTCTCGGTGGTCTCGAGGTAGGGCCCGTCGAGGTCGTCGGTGCAGCCCACGGCGTCGGGGTACGTGAGCTCGTAGGTCCACGAGTCGCCGTCGGGCTCGAGGACGATCGGGTCGCCGGTGATCGGCGCCACGTTCGGGAGGGCGAACGACCCGCCGTCTCCCCCACCCTCGAGCACGAGCGTGCACGCCTCGCCCCCGGAGCAGTCGGGCGTGATCGAGTACACGCGGGCGTCGGCCGAGCCGGGCTGGAAGTTCGATGGCGACGGGTCCTGCGCGGCGAGGAACCGCAGGCCGATCCAGTCGCCGCTCGGGGCCACGTCCTCATCGGTGGGCAGCCCGCTGGTGACCGGTTCGGCCACCTCCTCGCGCGCCGCCTCGGTGGTGCTCGTGGTGGCCTCGGCTTCGGTGGTGGTGGTCGCCTTGGCGGCGGTGGTCGTGGTCTCGGCCGCGTCGGAGCCACCGCCGCAACCGGCCAGCAGCGCCAGGGCGCCGATCGCAGCGACGGCGATCGGCCGACGGCGTCGGGGCATCTCGGTCACGGGTTCCCTCCCTCTCCCGCCGGCGGCGGGCACCGCACGGTGCGGCTCGGCGGGCATGGTGGACCACGCCGGGCGCTCGCGGAACCGGTTCGGGGGTCGGAGCGGGGATGGAGCGGGGACGCGGAGCGCGGTCGCAGGATCGCTGCGCGTCACGGAGCGCGGTCCACCACCACCCGGCCGACCGGCGGTACCGTGACCGTCCCGACGAGGTCGGCCGCCCCCGTCGCACTCCTGGGAGGGAGCGGATGGTCGCTCACGCCACCGATGAACGAGATGCGGTGCTGCGCGACCACCTGCGCGCCCTCAGCCACCTGCCGCTGCTCTCCGACGGCGAGGAGCTGGCCGCGGCGGCCACCATGGCCGACGGCCGGGCCGCCGAGAACGAGCTCGCCGCCCTCGGCGGCCAGCCCTCGGTCGACCTCCACGACGCCGCCGACCTGCTCGACCGGGTCCGCGAAGGCGAGGCGGCCCGTGAGCGGCTGATCGGCTCCACCCGTCGCCTGGTCGTCTCCCTCGCCCGCCGCCACCCCGGCGATGCCGCCGCCACCGTCGCCCTGCTCTCCGCCGGCGACGACGCCATCGGCCGGGCCGCCGACCGCTACGACCCCACGGGCGGCCTGCCGTTCAGCTCGTTCGCCCGATGGTGGGTGGAGCGGGCCATGCGCGAGGTGGAGCGGGGGGCACCGCAGCCCGACGCGCCCGCCTCCTCCCCCGCCGACCCGGCGCTGCTCACCGCGCTCGGCCACCTCCACCGCGAGGACACCCGGGTGGTGGAGCTGCGGCTCGGCCTCCACGGCGGCCCCGCCCTGTCCGAGGCCGACACCGCCCGCGTGCTCGGCATCGCCGACGACGAGGAGCACGAGCGCGAGGAGATCGCGGTGGCGAAGCTCCGCCACCCGTGCACGCCAGGCGACCTCACGCACCTCCGCCGGCTGTCGTAGCCCGCAGCACGGCGTCGTCCGCCGCTCGGGCCGACAGCCCGGGTCGCCCGCTCACCCCGAGCTTGCGGTACACCGCCCCGAGGTGGTTCTCCACGGTCCGCGGGCTGAGGAACAGCTCGGCGGCGATGGTCCGGTTCGTGTGGCCCGCCACGGCAAGGCGCGCCACCTGCAGCTCGAGCGGGGTGAGCAGCTCGTCGGTGGGGCGATCCCGGTCGACCGCACCGCCGGCCGCCGCCAGCTCGGCCTCGGCGCGGCGCCGCAGCCCCGACGCGCCCACCAGCTCGAAGCGCTCGATGGCCGCCTCCAGGTGTCGGCGGGCGTCGGCGCGCCGCTTGGCCCGCCGCAGCGCCTCGCCCCAGGTGAGCTCGACGATCCCCTGGGCGATGCGGTTGGCGCCGTCGGCCAGCGCGTCCCGCGCCCGCTCGAAGTGCTCGGCGGCCACGTCGATGTCCTCGGCGAGCAGCGCCAGGATCCGCTGGTGCTGGGCCTCGCTCCAGCCGCCCCGGGCGGCGGCGTCGGCGGCGAGATCGTCGAGCAGGGCGCGTGCCTCGTCGACCCGGCCGACGCGCACCAGGGCCTCGGCCTCGTCGCTCTCGAACTGGGTGAACGATGCGTTGCGCTCGCCGATGCGCCGCCGCAGGAGGGCGAACTGCTCGACGGCCAGCTCGGGGCGATCGTCGACCAGGTGGAGGCGCCCGAGGGCGGCCCTCGCCCACACCTCCCCCCGCAGCGAGCCCGAGGCGAGCTCGCGCCGGCAGACCTGGTCGGTGAGCTCGGCGTCGCCGACGTTGGCCGCGGCGATGGCCAGGGTGTCGAGCGCGACCGACGACAGGCCCGGCTGGCCGGTCTCCTCGGACAGCGCGAGGGCCTCGCGGCCGGCGAGCACGCACTCGCGCAGGTCGGTGCCGTAGGCCACGAGATAGGGGAAACCCTCGATCCGCCGCAGCACATATTCGACCGGCAGGTCGGCGCCGCGCGGACCGGGATGATTGACCTGATGGGCGCGGCTGGAGCCGGCCTTGGCGCACTCGTCGATGAGGCTCTTGATCTTGTCGACGCTTTCGCCGGTGACGGTGTCGGCCCAGCTCCGGCCGGGCCAGTCCTCGGCGCCGAACCGCTCGATCGCGGCGTCGAAATAGGCCACGTCGATAATGGAGCCGGCGGAATCAACAAGCAGTGTCACGTCGGCGCCAAGCGACGCCAGGGTCAGCGACACTGCAGGAGGGAGGTCCTCGAACGCTTGTAATGTCTTTTCAAACGTTCGGTGGGCAATCCGCGAGGTTTGTTGTTCCATCTTCCGATCAGGCACTTCGCAACGGTTCCAACAGGGAGCCGTTTATTCCCGTCGCTGATTGCGCCGAATTGCGATTTGCGCCATGCCTCTCCGCCGTCTCTAACGCGATTTGGGCATTGCTGCAAACCTTTTCAACGCCCCGTTCTTCCAGC
>JAGQSL010000264.1:0-4057 GCA_020439525.1 Acidimicrobiales bacterium
TGCAGCTCACCTCGGCCCAGGTCGATGCCCTGATCGGCGCCGAGCTCCTCGACCCCGACACCGCCTACCTGGCCCGGCGGGGCCCGGTGCCCCTCGACGTCGGTCGCGGCGTGATCGACGCCCTCGACGCCGCCGGCGCGCCGCTCGACGGCGAGCAGACCTTCTACCTCGGCTACGGCTCGGAGGGCCTCGAGTACCTGCGCGTGGACGGCGCCTACGTGGGCTATCGCTGCCCGGACGGGTCGGAGGCCTGGCTCTACCCGCCGCCCGCCGGCGTGGGCGACGCGTCGGCCGCCTCGACCACCACCACGACGGCGGCGCCCACCACCCCGAGCACCCCTACGACCACCACCACCGACGCGGTGGCGCCGACCACGACCACCACGGTGCCGCTCCTCGGCACGACGACGATCCCGCCGGGCGCCGACCAGGTGCTGAGCGCGGATCTCGCCGAGGGCCAGCGGGCCTGGGCCGTCTACGTCCGGGCCCTGTCGATCGAGGGCGGGCCGGTGCAGGGCCACGGTCGCGCCGGGCTCTGGGAGGACTACAAGTTCGAGTCGATGGCGGTGCTGGAGGCGGCCGGCTACGCGCCGGAGATCGTCCTGCTGCCCTGCGACGGCCCCGAGGCGGTGGCCACCGTGCTCCCGGTGCTCCCCGACGGACCGGCCGACGCGTCGCCCGAGAGCGTGTCGGCCATGGGGGCCTACTTCGTCGACGAGGCGGCGGCCCGGCGAGCGGCAGATCGGTTGGGCGACGAGGTCCTCGCCATCGCCCCGGTCGTCGCCACGTGCGTCGACGTCGATGGCCCGGGGGGCACCCGCCGCTGACCCGAATAGGGTCGCCGGCCATGACCACCCACGTCGACGTGCACGGGCCCGACGAGGCCATCACCGTCCTCACCCTCGATCGGCCCGAGCGCCGCAACGCCCTCGACCACGCCACCCTCGGCGAGCTGATCGAGGCGCTCGCTGCGGCCGAAGCCCGGCCTACCCGCGTCCTGATCCTCACGGGCGCCGGCGGCCACTTCTGCGCCGGGGCCGACCTCACCGGGGTGGAGGACGCCCAGTTCGCCGCCTACCTCCAGCAGGTGCTCGACGCCCTGCGGTCCACGTCGTTCCCCACGATCGCGGCCATCGAGGGCGCCGCGCTCGGCGCCGGCACCCAGCTGGCCGTGGCGTGCGATCTCCGGGTGGCCACCGACGACGCCAGCTTCGGGATCCCCGCCGCCAAGCTCGGCCTGATGGTCAACCACTGGACGGTGCAGCGGGTGGAGCAGCTCTTCGGCGCGAGCACCGCTCGGGCCGTGCTGCTGGCCGCCGAGGTGGTCAAGGGCGCGGACGCCCGGCGGCTCGGCGTCATCAACCGCGAGGGCGCCCTGCCCGAGGCCCTGGTCTGGGCCGAGCAGATCGCCGCGCTCGCCCCGCTCACCATCGCCGGCCACAAGCTCATGCTGAACAAGCTCGAGGAGCAGCCGGCGGACGATCCCGACGTGGACGCCGCGTTCCACCGGGCGTGGGGCAGCGAGGACTTCGCCGAGGGCCTCGATGCGTTCCGGAACCGGCGGACGCCGACGTTCAGGGGGCGCTGAGCAGCACCTCGGGCCCGAGGTCGGCGATCGATGGCGCACCGGTGAGCGACATCGCCACCTGCATCTCCTCGCGGATCGTGCGCAGCACGTGCTCCACGCCGGCCTGGCCGCCGCCGGCCACCGCCCAGGCCCACGCCCGGCCGATCAGGCACGCCTTGGCACCGAGCGAGACCATCTTCACCACGTCGAGACCGCTGCGGATGCCCCCGTCGACGAGCACCTCGAGCTGGTCGCCCACCGCGTCGGCCACCGGCCCGAGCGCCCGCACGGTGGAGGGCACGTCGTCGAGCTGGCGACCGCCGTGGTTCGACACCACGATGCCGTCGACGCCCGCGTCGGCCGCGGCTCGGGCGTCGTCGGGATCGAGCACGCCCTTCAGCACCAGCTTGCCCTTCCAGTGCTCACGCACCCAGGCGAGGTCGTCCCAGGTGACCGACGGGTCGAAGCCGTCGTCGACCCACGCCCGGAAGTCGGCGGGGGTGCGGGCGTCGGGCACCGCGGCCTCGAGGTTGCCGAAGGTGTGGGGCTTCCCGCCGAGGGCGACGTCGCGGATCCACTGCGGGTGGCTCACCAGGTCGAGCCCCCGGCGCGCCTTGGCCAGCGCCGACACCTCGCCGACCATGGCGTTGCGGGTGTCGCGGTAGCGGGCGCCCACCACGGCCAGGTCGACGGTCAGCACCAGCACCGGGCACCCCGCCGCCGTGGCCCGGGCCATGAGGTCCTCGGCGTAGGCGCGATCGCGCATCACGTAGAGCTGGAACCAGAACGGGTTGCCGACCGCGGCGCGCACCTCCTCGATCCCGGCGATCGACACGGTGGACTCGAAGAACGCGACGCGAGCCGACTCGGCCGCCCGGGCCGCCAGGACCTCGGCCCGCGGGGCGAACATGCCGGCGAGGCCCACCGGCGCGAGCACCACCGGCATCGAGAGGTC
The DNA here is from genome assembly GCA_020439525.1 of Acidimicrobiales bacterium. Lineage (GTDB taxonomy): Bacteria > Actinomycetota > Acidimicrobiia > Acidimicrobiales > Iamiaceae > Aquihabitans. Next base: position 2,523 of record JAGQSL010000264.1, read on the forward strand.
CTGGCCGAGGACCGTGGTCCGCAGCGACAGCGAGGACACGTCGCGAAGCACGCGCTGGCGCAGCGAGATGGCCGCGAGGTCGGCCTCGTTGGCCCGCATCGTGGACTCCTCGTAGGCCCCGCCGTCGATGTAGTCGAACAGCTGGCGGGGGATCCGGCGGCGGGCCCGCTCCCGGTGGTCGCGGATCGAAGCGGGGGCCAGGTCGAGCGAGCGGTCGCGTGCCATGGCCCGAACCTACCGAGGTCGGGGGGCCGGCGACGGCGCTAGTAGTTCCCGGGCAGCAGGCGGCCGAAGTTCTCGAAGAACACGTAGAGCACGACCAGGAAGACCGGCAGCCCCACGAGGTAGGGCGCCCAGGTGAAGAGCCGCTGCGACCGGGTGACCGGCTCGCCCGTGAGCTCGGCGTCCTTGCGCATCCGGCGGCGCAGCAGCACCTGGGCCAGCCAGGTCACGAGCCACACGCCGGCGGCCGCCAGGCCCCACAGCACGGCCGGGCGCTTCGACGCCCGCGGGGTCGAGCTGCCCTCGTCGATCGACACCTGGTCGATCTTGGCGGCGTCGGCCATCGCCTCGGCCTGGCCCTCGATCATGGGCACGGGCTGGCCCTCCAGCTTGCCGATCAGGATGTAGCGCTGGGCGGCGGAGTACTTCGGCTCGCAGGCGATCAGGGTGATCCGGTTGTCGCCCTGGTCTTGGAGCACCTCGACCTGGTCGGGGCTGACGACGAGGTGCTCGGTGACCTCGTAGACGAACGTGCCCTGGAGCGTCTTGAAGGTGATCTGGTCGCCGACCTCGATCTTGTCGATGTTGTGGAACGGCTGGCCGTAGGTGGTGCGGTGGCCGGCGATGGCCACGTTGCCGGCCTGGCCGGGCAGCGGGGTCTCGGGGTAGTGGCCGGGCCCCCGCTTGAGCTGGTCGAGCGAGATGCCGCTGACCACCGTGCGGGTGATGCCGATCGACGGGATCTGGATCTCGGCGATCGGGTCGCCCTCGGCGGGCAGCGTGCCCTGCACGGGCGCCACCGAGCCGTCGGTGGCCACCGTGGTGGGCGGTGCGAACGGGTCGGTGGTCGTGGTGGTGGGGGCCGAGGTCGAGGTGGTGGTGCTGGTGGCCGCGCCGTCGAGCAGCTGCTCGAACTCGTTGCCCAGCTCGCGCTGGGACTGCTGGGTCTGCAGGCCCGTGCCCCACAGCTGGTAGGCCACGAACAGCAGGATCAGCGTCCCTGCGGTGATGAGCGTCCGGCCGATGGCGCCGAGGATCCGAGACAGCACGAGCGATGAGGGTACGCGACGGGCACCCTGCCGCCGGGTCGCCCCTCGGCGCCCCGGTCGGTTCGCCGGTCCCGTGGGACCGCCGGTACCGTTTGGGGTGCCCATGGACGCTGTCGTCAGGTTCCGCGCCGCGGTCTGCCTGCTCGGGCGCTTTCCCGCACTTGCCGGCGTCGACCTCGACGTGGCACCCGGCGAGATCGTGCTCCTGCAGGGGCCCAACGGTGCCGGCAAGACCACGCTGCTGCGCGCCTGCGCGGGCCTGGT
>JAGQSL010000264.1:4140-4647 GCA_020439525.1 Acidimicrobiales bacterium
CACGCCACCGGCCTCTACGACGACCTGACCGTCGCCGAGAACGTCCGCTTCTGGACCCGTGCCGGCGGGGCGGAGGAGGCCGATGCCCGCGCCGCCATGGGTCGCCTCGGCCTCGACGGCCGCCTGGCCTCGGTGCCCGTGGCCCGCCTGTCGGCCGGCCAGCGTCGGCGCACCGCCCTGGCCATCGTCGTGGCCCGTCGGCCGCGCCTGTGGTTGCTCGACGAGCCCCACGCCGCGCTGGACGCGGACGGTCGTGACCTGGTCGACGCCCTGATGGCCGATGCCGTCGCCGCCGGGGCCACGGTGCTGTTCGCCTCCCACGAGCTCGACCGGGCCGAGGCCGTCGCCCACCGCAGCGTGCTCGTCGCCGGTGGCACCGCCACCGCCACCCCGCCGGTGGTGCCCGTTGGCTGAGGGCGCGGTCGGCTCGGTCCTGCGCGACGCCCGCCTCGTCGCCGGCAAGGACCTGCGGCTCGAGTGGCGCACCCGCGTCACCGTGAGCCAGCT
>JAGQSL010000265.1 GCA_020439525.1 Acidimicrobiales bacterium
TGAAACACGTTCCAGTTTTCGCCTATCCTCCCCCGCCATGGCTGATCTCGGATTCTGGCGGCTCGCAGAAGCGGACCCCACGCACCTCGCCCTCGTGGGCCCCGACGGCACGGAGCGCACCGCGGGCCAACTCCTCGCCGCGGCGAACCGCGCCGCCCACGGCTTCCGCGCCCTCGGCCTCGAGGCCGGCGACACGGTCGCCGTGCTCCTCCCCAACTCCCTCGAGCTCATCGAGCTCTACCTCGGCGCCCTCCAGGTGGGCCTCTACTTCACGCCCATCAACTGGCACCTCGTGGGCCCGGAGGTCGCCTACATCCTGAGCGACAGCGACGCCAAGGCGTTCGTGGCCAGCGAGCGCTTCGCCGACGTGGCCGCCAGCGCCGCGGCCGAAGCCGGGTTCCCCGCCGAGGCCTCCTTCGCCGTCGGGACGATCGACGGGTTCCGCCCGCTCGCCGAGCTCACCGACGGCCAGCCCGACACCGCCCCCGAGGGCCGGCGCACCGGTGCGGCCATGCACTACACGTCGGGCACCACCGGGCGCCCCAAGGGCGTGAAGCGGGGCCTCATCGAGATCGATCCGAGCGACATGGGCGAGCTGCTCGCCTACCTGCCGAACCTGTTCGGCATCGGCCCGAAGGACGACCACGTCCACCTGACCGTCTCGCCGCTCTACCACACGGCCGTGCTCATGTGGACGGGCAACGCCTTGCACCTCGGCCACACCGTGGTGCTGATGGACAAGTGGCTCCCCGAGGAGACGCTGCGCCTGATCGATCGGTACCAGGTCACCTATTCGCACATGGTGCCCACGCAGTTCGTGCGCCTGCTCGACCTCCCCGAGGAGACCCGGGCGGCGTACTCGGTCGCCTCGCTGCGCAACATGGTGCACGGCGCCGCCCCCTGCCCGCAGGAGGTCAAGCGCAAGATGATCGAGTGGTGGGGCGACACCATCCAGGAGTACTACGCCGCCACCGAGGGCGGCGGCACGGTGATCACCGCCAAGGAGTGGATGGAACGCCCCGGGTCGGTGGGCACCGCGTGGCCCGGCTCGGAGATCCGCATCTACGACGACGAGGGCAACCAGCTCCCGCCCGGCAAGATCGGCACGGTCTACATGCAGCTCATGGCCGACTTCGAGTACAAGGGCGACTCGGCCAAGACCAAGGCCAACCGCATCGAGAACTTCTTCACCGTCGGCGACCTGGGCGAGATGGACGAGGACGGCTTCCTCTACCTGCGCGACCGCAAGGCCGACATGATCATCTCCGGCGGCGCCAACATCTACCCGGCCGAGATCGAGGGCGAGCTGATCAACCACCCGGCGGTGCAGGACGTCGCCGTGTTCGGCATCCCCAACGCCGACTGGGGCGAGGAGATCAAGGCGGTCGTCGAGCTCCACGACGGCTTCGAGCCCGGCGACGAGCTCACCGACGAGATCATCGCCTGGGCCGGCACCCGGATGGGCAAGTTCAAGCTGCCCCGATCGATCGACTACGTCGAGGCGCTCCCCCGCGAGCCCAACGGCAAGCTCATCAAGCGCAAGCTGCGCGATCCGTACTGGGAGGGCGTCGACCGCCAGATCTGAGCGGGGCGCGACGGGCGCCCACCCTCAGCGGTCGAACAGGGTCTCGCCCAGGTAGCCACGCTCGTCGCGCACGCCCGGCGGCACCGCGAAGAGCGCCGATCCCCGGTGCTCCAGGTACTCGCTGAGGGCGTCGTCGCGCGCCAGCGTGGTCTGCATCGGGATGAAGTGGGTCGCCGGGTCGCGGACGAACGCCAGGAAGAAGAGCCCGGCGTCGAGGCGCCCGAGGCCGTCGGAGCCGTCGGTGAAGTTGTAGCCCCGGCGCAGCATCCGCACCCCGTCGTTCTGGTCGGGGTGGGCCAGGTGCACGTGCGAGGTGGTCGGGATGAGCGGCTCGCCCTCCCGCCCGGCGAGGGCGAAGTCGGGATCGGTGTGCTCCTCGCCGCCCGAGAGCGGCGCCCCCGCCCCCTTGTCGCGCCCGATCACCGCCTCCTGCTCCCGTAGCGAGGTGCGGTCCCAGGTCTCGATGTGCATGTTGA
>JAGQSL010000266.1:0-3289 GCA_020439525.1 Acidimicrobiales bacterium
AGGCCGCGGTGGACGAGGGAGCGGACGGTGGCCGGGCGCACCCCGAGCAGCTCGGCGATGCGGTCGTCGGGCAGGTCGTCGTAGAAGCGCAGGCAGACGGCCAGGCGCTGGCGCTCGGGGAGCCGCTGGAGGGCCTGCCACACCGCCGTCGAGGTGACCGGGACGTCGGGCGGGGCCGCCGTCGCGGTCCCCTCGGCGCGCAGGGCGCGGGCCCGGGTGCTCCGGCGGCTGGCGTCGCGGCAGAGGTTCACGAGGACGGTGCGGAGGTAGGCGGCCGGATCGTCGACACCGTCGAGGCGGGGGAGCATGCGCACGAACGCGTCTTGGGCCAGCTCCTCCGCACGCGCCCGATCGCCCACGAGGAGGTGGGCGAGGCGCACGCTCGGCTCGTAGCGATCCCGGTACAGCGCCTCGAGCGCACGGCGCGAGGTCGTGGGATCGTCGCTCACCATCGCCGTCCCGTCGCCTCGCACACCCCTTCAGACGAACGACGGGCGCGATCTGTTGCGCCCCTCACCCGCCGTCGCCCACGGCCAGCGCCCGGAAGGCGCGGGCCGCGGGGGAGAGGGCGCCGCGCCGGTGGACGAGGACCACGTCGCGCTCGATCGCCGGCGACACCGGTGCGGTGGCCGCGCCGAGCGCGGCCGCCGCCCGGGCGAGGGGCTCGGGGAGGATCGCCGCGCCGGCGCCGGCCAGCACGAGCGGGACGATGGCCTCGCGGTGCTCGGTGACGACCCCGATGCGGACCTCGTCGGGCTCGCTCTGGCGCAGGGCGTCGGCCAGGAGCCGACGGGTCGAGGTGCCCCGGGGAGTGGTGATGATCGGGAACGCGGCGAGCCGCGCCACCGTCAGGCGCCCGCTGGCGGGGAGCGCCGAGCCGGGCGGGAGCACGGCGTGGAGGGCTTGGCGGGAGAGCCGATCGCCGTCGAGGCTCGGGTCGTCGGGGAGGTGGTCGCCGAGGCCGAGCTCGGACTCGCCCGAGCGCACCTGCGCGGCCACGGCGTCGGCGTCCTCGGGCTCGGCGATGCGGACCACGACACCGGGGTGGGCGCGCCGGAAGGAACCGACGAGCGCCACGAGCGGTTCGGCGACGAGCGTGGGCAGCGCCACCAGGTCGAGGTGGCCCGACTCCAGGTCGGCGGCCTCGGCGACGACCCGCCGGGCCAGCTCGGCGTCGCGCAGCATGCGGCGGGCGGGCTCCACGAAGGCCTCGCCTGCCGGCGTGAGGGCCACCTCCCGGCCGAGGCGGTGGAACAGGGCGGTGCCCAGCTCCCGTTCGAGGGTGGCGATCGCCTGGGACAGCGCGGGCTGGCTCACGGGGATCGAGGCGGCGGCCGCGGTGAAGGTCCCGTGGTCCACCACCGCCACCACGTACGCAGCCTGCCGGAGATCCATAGGCAGAGCTTATCGATCAGATGCGCGATGCGTCTTGGACTTCTGGTGGGAGGGGGAGGACGCTGGAGGCGTGACCGAGCACCTCCTCCTCATCGTGGCCGTCGGCGCCGGCATCGGCTTCCTGGGCGGGCTGCTGGGGAAGGGCGGCTCGGCCATCGCCACGCCCGTGCTGGCCGCCATGGGCGTCCCGCCGATCGTGGCGCTCGCCGCCCCGCTCCCCGCCACCGTGCCCGGCACGCTCGTGGCCGCCCAGCGCTACCGCGAGCGCGGCCTGGTCGACGGGCGCGTCCTGCGCTGGTCGCTCGTCACCGGCGTGCCCGCCACCATCGTCGGGGCGCTCGCCTCGCGCTGGATCGACGCCGGGGCGCTCGTGCTCGTGACCGACGCCATCCTCGTGGGCCTCGGCCTCCGGCTGGTGCTGCGCGCCGGGGTCGACGAGGTCGGCGAGGACGCGGCCGAGCTCACGCCGCGCCGCATCGCTGCGGTGGCCGTGATCGTCGGCCTGGCCGGCGGCCTGCTGGCCAACAGCGGTGGGTTCCTGCTCGCCCCGCTGTTCATCGCCGTGCTGGGGCTGCCGATCAAGCCGGCGCTCGGCACCTCGCTCGCCGTCGCCGCCGCCCTCGCCGTGCCGGGCACGCTGGTGCACCTCGCGCTCGGGCACCTCGACCCGACGGTCGTGGTGGCCTTCGCCGTGGGCTCGGTGCCGCTGTCGAGCCTCGGGGCCAAGGTCGCCGTGCGGACCGATCCCACCCGCCTGGAGCGCGGCTACGGCATCGCCCTGGTGGTGCTGGGCCTCGGCTTCCTCGCCGCCACGGCCCTCTGATCGGTCGCCGGGCGCCCGGCTAGGGCTCCATCACCGCCCAGCCCCGCCGCTGGAGCTCGGCGGCGAGCAGGTGGTCGGGCACCTCGCGGAGCCGTCGGAGCGCCTCGGCCTCGCGTCGGGCGCGGGCCGCGGCCACCGCCCCGCCCGGTGCCGACTTCGGGCGCGGCGCCACGGCCGGCACCTCGCCGCTGGCCGCGGCACCGGGCGCCGGCCCCGGCGCCGACTCGTCGTCTGGCGCGTCGGCCTCGGCCTGGAGGCGCTCGATCAGCGCGTCGGCCTCGTCGCGGGTGAACCGCCCGGCGGCCTGGCGCTGGGTCAGCCCGAGCGGGCCCCGGGCGTCGCGGAGGTCGACGTGGCCGGCGGCGATCACCAGCTCGAGGAGGTCCTGCAGCTGGCGGTGGGTGGCCGGGGGGCCGCTCTGCTGTCCGAACGCCATGGGTCGATCCTTCCAGCCGTCGCCCGGCGCGGGGCGGATGGCGCGGCCGCCCGCTCGACGGTCGCGAGAAATCGGGCGAGGGTCCTTGCCACGAACACCTGTTCGAAATACCATGCCTGTCGTTCCGGTGCGCCCGGAGCACGCCATCGGAGCAGGTCGGCGCCGTCCGGTCGAGCTTCGTTGTCAGACCCCCTTCGTAGGGTCCATCGCATCGGATCGCTGCGTTCGCCGCAGCCACCAACCCGTGGTTCACGAAAGGAAGAACGCAGTGGAGCGTGACAAGGCACTCGACATGGCGCTGGCCGGCATCGAGAAGCAGTTCGGCAAGGGCTCGGTCATGAAGATGGGCGAGAAGGGCTCGATGGCCGTCGAGACGGTCCCCACCGGGGCGCTCTCGCTCGACCTCGCCCTCGGCGTCGGCGGGCTGCCCCGCGGTCGCGTCGTCGAGATCTACGGCCCGGAGTCCTCCGGCAAGTCCACCCTCGCCATGCACGTGGTGGCCGAGGCCCAGCGCAACGGCGGCATCTGCGCCTACATCGACGCCGAGCACGCCATGGACCCGGTCTACGCCAAGGCCATCGGCGTCGACATCGACGAGCTGCTCATCTCGCAGCCCGACACCGGCGAGCAGGCGC
>JAGQSL010000266.1:3388-3665 GCA_020439525.1 Acidimicrobiales bacterium
ATGGGCGACAGCCACGTCGGCCTCCAGGCCCGGCTGATGTCCCAGGCGCTGCGCAAGCTCACCGCCAACCTGAACAAGACCCAGACCATCTGCGTCTTCATCAACCAGCTGCGCGAGAAGATCGGCGTGATGTTCGGTTCGCCCGAGACCACCCCGGGCGGTCGGGCGCTGAAGTTCTACTCCTCGGTCCGCCTCGACATCCGCCGCATCGAGTCCATCAAGGACGGCGTCGAGGTGGTCGGCAACCGGACGCGGGTGAAGGTGGTGAAGAACAAGG
>JAGQSL010000266.1:3703-9976 GCA_020439525.1 Acidimicrobiales bacterium
GCAAGGGCATCAGCCGTGAGGGCTCGCTGCTCGACATCGGGGTGGACCTCGGCCTCATCAAGAAGTCGGGGGCCTGGTACACCTACGAGGGCGAGCAGCTCGGGCAGGGCCGGGAGAACGCCAAGGCGTTCCTCTCTGAGAACCCCGAGATCATGGTCGAGGTGTCCGAGCGCATCCGCCTGCAGGTCGGCATCGACGTCGACCCCGAGGCCGAGGCCGAGGGGTCGCTCGACGGCGAGCTTGACCCCGACGACCTGCCCATCACGCTCGACTGACCCACCTGCTCTGGGGCTTCCCCCCACACCCGTCGAGGGCGTCCGGACCGCTGGGTTCCGGGCGCCCTCGGCGCGTTCGGGTCATCCGCCGGGACGGTCGGCCTCGTAGATCGGGTACCGGACCGCAGCACCGCTCGTCCGAGCACCGCACCCCCCGACGCTGCCAGGAGCCACCCCGTGGAGACGCTCAAGGTCTCGACCAAGTCCAGCCCCAACGCCGTCGCCGGTGCCATGGCCGGGGTGGTGCGCTCCGAGGGCGAGGTGATGGTCCAGGTCGTCGGGGCCGGCGCGCTGAACCAGGCGATCAAGGCGATCGCCATCGCTCGCGGCTACGTGGAGAACGGCGGCATCGACCTGGTCTGCGTGCCCACCTTCGCCGAGGTCGAGATCGACGGCGAGCCCCGCACCGCCATCCGGCTGGTGATCGGCGACCGCAACGTCACCGACCCGTCGCGAGCAGCGTCAGCCTGAGGCCGCTCAGTCAGCCAGCGCCACGGCATCGACCTCGCCCGTCGCCGGCGACGCGGGGGCCAGCACCGGCGCCACCGCCGGGGGGACCGGGACCTCGTCGAGGTCGAGCTCGCGCGCCCCGTAGGCCGCCGCCACCAGGCACGCCACCGCCCCGGCGATCAGGCCCGACCGGGGCCCGGCGACATCGGACAGCCAGCCGACGATCGGCCCCCCGATCGGGGTGGAGCCCAGGAACACCATGGCCTGGATGGCCAGCACCCGCCCCCGGTACTCGGGCCCGGCGAGCAGCTGCACGATCGCCGTCGAGGTCGTCATGAACCCGATCGAGGCCAGCCCGAGCAGGACCGCGACCGGGAAGGCCACGGCCAGCGACGGGCTGAGGGCGAGCAGCACCATGCTGGCGCCGAACGCGGCAGCCGAGCGCACCAGCTGGCGAGGCGTCACCACCGATCGTCGGGCGGTGGCCAGGGCGCCCACGAGCGACCCGGCGCTCAGCACCGAGAAGAGCAGGGTGAAGGTCCCGGTTCCGCCACCGAGGGGACCGTCGACGAGGAGGGGCACCGTGACGGAGAAGTTGAACGCGAAGGTGCCGATCAGCGCCATCATCACGAGCGGGACGAAGAGGTTCGGCTCCGAGCGGATGTAGCGCAGCCCCTCGCGCACCGCGCCGGGCCGCCGGGGCCCTGGCGCCGAGCGGTAGAGGTCGTCGGGGCGCATGGCCACCAGGCCGGCGATCACCGCGGTGTAGGTCAGGCCGTCGAGGATGAACGGCCAGCCGTAGCCGACCGTCAGGACCAAGGCGCCGGCGAGCGCCGGGCCCACGACGCGCGAGCCCGTCATCACGGCGGAGTTGAGGCTGACCGCGTTGGGCAGGTCCTCGGCGGGGACCATCTCGACCACGAAGGCCCGCCGGGCCGGGTTGTCGAAGCTGTTGAGGACGCCCTGGATCGTGGCCAGCCCGAAGATCACCGGCACCGACGCCAGGTCGGTGAGCACGAGCAGCCCCAGGACCATCGACTGGGCCATCGCCAGGCTCTGGACGACGACGAGGAGCTGGCGCTTGTCCACCCGGTCGGCCACGGCGCCGCCCCAGGCCCCGAGCACGAGCATGGGGCCGAACTGGAAGGCGGTGAGGAACCCGAGGGCGACGCCCGAGCCGCCGGTGAGCTTGAGCACCAGCAGGGTCTGGGTGACCATCGACAGCCAGGTGCCGGTCTGGGAGATGAGCTGGCCGCCGAAGAACAGGCGGAAGTTGCGGTGGCGCAGCGAGCGGAAGGTGTCGGAGGTGGCGGTGTGGAGCTTCTCGGTCATCGTTCGTCTTCGGGGGAGAGCGGCTTGGGGGGAGCGGCCAGGCGCTCGAGCACCGCGGTGGCGGCCTCGAGCGCGTCGAGGTCGGTGGGATCGAGCTCGGCGAGCCGGGTGGAGAGCCAGGCGGTCTTGCGGGCCCGGAGGCTGGTGAGCAGCCGCTGGCCGCTGGCGGTGGCCTGGACGCGCGTCACTCGACGGTCGTGGGCGTCGGCCACCCGCTCGACGTGCCCGGCGGCCTCGAGCTTGTCGACGATCTTGGTCACGGTGGGGGCACCGATCTGCTCCTCCTCGGCGAGGGCGCCGAGGGGGAGGGGACCGCAGCGGTCGATGGTGGCCAGAGCGGCGAGCTGGGTGGGGGTGAGCCCGGTATCGGACTGCTGGCGCATCAGCCGGGCGAGGCGCGTCACGCTCAGCCGCAGGCCGTCGGCGAGCTGCTGGGGCGTCGTGGCGACGTCGGGGGTGGGGGCCATGGGTGCCATCGTGGTGCACAACCCCTTCGCTTGGGAAAACATTTCCGTGGCGCGAGATCTCTCCCGGACTGCGGAGTGGCGGTGCGCCGCCGCGGTCGGCCACCATGATCGGCGTATGGCTGCCACCACCGTCGCCCGGGACCAGCTCCGCAAGGGGGCCAAGGTCGTCGCCACCACCGAGCTGCGCGGGGTGCCCGAGGGCACGCCCGGCCGGGTGATGATGGTCGCCGGCCTCTCGTGGATCCGCTACTGGGTCCGCTTCGACAACGGCGTCCAGCTCGGCTCGATCTCGCGCGACAAGCTCGCCACCAAGGCCGACCTCGAGCGCGGCGATGAGGTGGAGGAGCTCGAGGTCGCCGGCGATGCCGGCGGTGCTGCGGCCGATGCCGGCGAGGGCGACGGCGGGGGTGGCAAGGCCACGCCGTCGGGCACGCTGGTGCCCCAGAAGCTGCTCGATCGCAGCGCGGCGGCCCGCGTGCGCCTCGGCGCCGCCTAGGGTTGACCGGTCGGTCAAGTTCGGCCGGATCGAACCAGCGCCTCCAGGGGGACCCGTGCAGATCAGCATGCAGCTCAGCTACAGCGGCGGCTTCAAGGAGGCGGCCGACACCGTCGCCGAGCTGGAGCGCGCCGGACTCGACCTGGTGTGGGTGGCCGAGGCCTACGGCTTCGACGGCGCCTCGCTCATGGGCTACCTGGCCGCCAAGACCGAGACGGTGCAGATCGCGTCGGGCATCTTGCCCATCTACACCCGCACCCCCACGCTGATCGCCATGACGGCGGCGGGCGTCGACGCCCTCTCCGACGGGCGCTGCCACCTCGGCCTCGGCGCCTCGGGGCCCCAGGTGATCGAGGGCTTCCACGGCGTGCGCTACGACGCCCAGCTCGGCCGCACCCGGGAGATCGTCGAGATCTGCCGCAAGGTGTGGGCCCGCGAGGACAAGCTCACCCACGACGGCCGCTACTACCACCTGCCACTCCCCGACGGGGAGGGCACCGGCCTCGGCAAGCCGCTGAAGATCATCGCCCACCCCGTGCGGCCGCGGATCCCCGTGTGGATCGCGTCGCTCGGGCCCAAGAACGTGGCGCTCACGGCCGAGATCGCCGACGGCTGGATGCCGATCCTCTTCGATCCGGGCAAGGCGAACGACGTCTGGGGCGACGACCTCGCCGCCGGGCGGGCCAAGCGGGCCGACGACCTCGACGACCTGTGGATCACCGCGGGCGGCCTCGTGGCCATCGGCGACGACGTGAAGGGGTTCCTCGACTTCGTGCGCCCGATGGTCGCGCTCTACGTGGGCGGCATGGGTGCCCGGGGCAAGAACTTCTACAACTCGCTGTTCCAGCGCTACGGCTACGAGGCCGAGGCCAAGGAGATCCAGGACCTCTACCTCGACGGCAAGAAGAAGGAGGCGGCGGCCGCCGTCCCCACCGAGTTCCTCGAGGCCATCTCGCTGTGCGGTCCCGAGGGGTACGTGAAGGAGCGCATCGCCGACTTCGCCGCCGCCGGGGTGACCCACCTCAACGTCATCCCGGTCCCCACGGGCGACCAGACCCAGGCCAGCGTCGTGTCGATGCTGAAGGAGTGGACCAGCTGATCGGCTGACGCGGGCGGGCGCTGCTTCGGCGCGTCCAGGAAGAACATCTGCTTGCCCGTATATATGCAGCTGTGTATGTTGGGGGCGTGCCCGATTCCCTCGCCGTCCTCGACGTGATCGCCGAGCCCACCCGCCGGCGCATCCTCGACGTGGTTCGCGAGGGGGAGCGCTCCGTCGGCGAGCTGGTCGACGAGCTGGGGATGCACCAGCCGGGCGTGTCGCGCCACCTGCGGGTGCTGCGCGATGCCGGGCTGGTCGAGGTGCGGCGCGACGCCCAGCGTCGCCTCTACCGCCTTCGCCCCGAGCCGCTCATGGCGCTCGACGCCTGGCTCGAGCCCTACCGCGCCGAGTGGGCCGCCCGGCTCGACTCGCTCGAGGCCCACCTCGCCCGCACCGCCACCCCGATCGATCCCCGTCCCGAGGAGCCCACGTGACCGACCCGACCCAGCCCGCCGCCGACGGCACCGTCGAGCGAACCCCCGAAGGCGGGGTGATCCGCTTCGTGCGGCAGCTCCCGTACCCCGTGCGCGAGGTGTGGTCGGCGATCACCGACCCCGAGCGGCTCGCCGACTGGTGGCTGCCCTTCGACGCCGACATCACGGTGGACCTGCGCGAGGGCGGCGAGATGCGCTTCGTGGGTCGCGGCGACGAGGAGATCGAGATGACCTGCACGATCCTGCGGGTCGAGGCGCCGATGCTCCTCGAGCACACCCACGTCGATGTCGGTTCGTGGATGCGCTGGGAGCTCGAGCCCACCGAGACCGGCTGCACGCTCCGCCTCAGCCACCACGTGACCGATCCCGACGGAGCCATCGGCCAGGGCTTCGTGGTGGGCCTGCACACCTCGCTCTCCCGCCTCGAGCCGGCGCTGGCCGGCCACCCGATCCCCTGGGACTGGGACCGCTTCGCCGAGACCCGCGCCGCCTACGCCGGCCTCGGCCTCGCCGTGGAGGAGGAGTGGTGAGCCAGCTGCTGCGCGTCCAGAACTTCGGGGTGTCGAGCGACGGCTTCGGCGCCGGCGAGGGGCAGAGCTTCGAGCGGCCCTTCGGCCATGCCGACCCGAGGGAGCTCTTCTCGTGGGCCGGGGCCACGGCGAGCTGGCCCAACCGCACCGAGCCGGGCGGTTCGCGCGGCCTCGACGACTACTTCACCCGGGACTTCCACCACGGCATCGGCGCCGAGATCATGGGCCGCAACAAGTTCGGCTACCAGCGGGGCCCGTGGGAGGACCTGGAGTGGCAGGGGTGGTGGGGCGACGAGCCGCCGTTCCACACGCCCGTGTTCGTGCTCACCCACCACGTCCGACCGAGCTTCACGCTCTCGGACACCACGTTCCACTTCCTCGACGCCAGCCCGGCCGAGGCGCTCGAGGCGGCCAAGGCAGCGGCCGACGGCAAGGACGTGCGCCTCGGGGGCGGCACCACGGTGGTGCGCGAGTTCCTCGCGGCCGACCTCGTCGACACCTTGCACATCGCCGTGGCGCCGATCGAGCTCGGGCGCGGCGAGCGGCTGTGGGAATCGCCCGACGACCTGCTCGACCGCTTCCACCGCGACGTCGTCCCCAGCCCGAGCGGGGTGACCCACCTCCTCTACTGGCGCCGGTAGCGGCCCGCCCGCCGAGCCGTGGTCACGCGTCGTCGAGGTGTTGGTCCTTGGCGATGTAGATGAACGGGATCGAGCCCACGCTGACCAGGAACTTGATCACCAGGTTCACCCAGAAGATGTCCCACACCGCCTCCCACGGCAGCGAGATGTCCTGCTGGTGCTGGGAGAGGAAGAACAGCGGGGCGAAGGCGCCGATGGCGAAGATCAGGTTGTCGATCGGGATGCTCACCGCGTTCGACACCAGCACCCGAGCCCACTGGTGGCGGGTGGTGATGCGCGTGACCCACCAGTGGTACACCTCGGTGTCGATCAGCTCGCTCACGACCATGGCGAGCAGCGAGGCGATCACGATCCGCCACAGCGGGCCCAGCACGGCCGAGAACTCCTCGCCCAGCGGGTAGCTGGGGTCGGTGGGCCACGCCGCCGCCCAGGCGAGGTAGGCGGCGAGGAACAGGTTCACCCCGGCGCTGGTGACGATGGCGATCCGGGCCGCTCGACGGCCCGCCGCCTTGTGGATCACGTCGCGCAGCGTGAACGTGATCGGGTAGA
>JAGQSL010000266.1:10033-28492 GCA_020439525.1 Acidimicrobiales bacterium
ACCTGGGCGCCGACGTAGACGCCGATGGCCACGAGCGCCAGGCGGCTCACGAGCAGCTGGCCGTCCGATCGACGCTCGACGCTCACGACGGGCGCGTCGACGGTGGTGGGGGACGTCACGGGAACACCTCGGTTTTGTTGAGGCGGGGTGCCGACACCGCCGCGACCCCTGACGTGCCCGGGGGGTCGCCTCCGGAGGGGAGCAGTCTCGCGCGCTCGCTACTCGTCGGACCCCATCGCCCGGGCGGCGTCGAGGATCTCCTGGCAGGTGGGGCACACCTGGTAGCGCCCGGGATCGCGGGTGGGCACCCAGGTCTTCCCGCACAGGGCGGTGACCGGGGTGCCGGTGATGTAGGCCTCGGTGACCGCCGATGCCGGGACCACCACGTGGGCGAAGCGCTCGTGGTCGCCGTCGTCGGTGGTGCTCCGGGTGACCTCGTCGGTGGTGGTCTCGACCTGGCTCATGGCTCCAGTGTGGCCGGTGCGGCGGCGCGCGCCAGCGCCCGGTCGGCCTCGGCGACGAACCGGGCCACCAGCTCGCCGGCGGGCACGAGCGCGTCGATGGCGCCGGCGCCCTGGCCGGCTGGCATGAACTCGCGGTCCGGATCCACCCCCTCGGCGTGCTCGTCGCCGCCCAGGTGGTTGACCCCCTCGATCATCGTCTTGAGCACCTGGCCGGGGAAGGGCTCGGGCACGCCGCCCGACGCCTCGAACTCGTTCGTGTAGGCGTTGCGGACCACCCGGCAGGTCTTGCCGGTGTAGGCCCGGGTGATCACGGTCCCGTCCTCGGCCAGGGCGAGCAGGGCGTCCTTGTAGCCGGGGACGGCTCGGGCCTCGGGCGTCGCGATGAACCGGGTGCCCACCCAGATGCCGTCGGCGCCCAGGGCGAGCGCGGCGGCGAGCCCTCGGCCGTCGCTGATGCCCCCGGCGGCCACGACCGGGACCCGATCGCCCACGGCGTCCACCACCTGGGGCACCAGCGCCATGGTCGCCACCTGGCCGGTGTGGCCTCCGGCCTCGGTGCCCTGGGCCACGACGATGTCGCACCCGGCCTCCACGGCGGCAATGGCGTGGCGCACCTTGCCGCACATGTTGACCACCAGCAGGTTGCGTCGATGGCAGAGGTCGATCACGTCGCGGGGCACGCCGAGGCCGGCGACGAACACCGTGGCCCCCGCGTCGGCGATCTGGTGGACCTTCGCTTCGAGGTCGCCCGGCGCTGCGGTGAGCAGGTCCACCCCGAAGGGCCGGCCGGTGGCGGCGCGCACCGCCGCCATCTCGGCCACCATCTCGTCGGCGCCCATGACCGAGGCGCCGAGGCAGCCGAACCCGCCGGCCTCGGACACGGCGGCCACCACCCGGTGGTAGGAGACCCCGCCCATGCCGGCGAGCATCACCGGGTGCTCGATGTCGAGGATCTCGGTCAGGCGGGTGCGCATGGGCGCACCGTAGGCCAGGGCGTCAGCGGCCCACGTAGGCGCCGTCTCGGCGCAGCACCCTGCGGTGCCAGCGCCGGGGCGTGACCGCGATCGCCCGGGGCTCGTCCTCGAACAGCCAGCGGGCGAAGTTCCGACGGGTCCAGCCGGTGGCCCCGGCCACCCGGATCGCCGCCCGAGCGCCCTTGCGGTGCTGGAGCGCCCGGATCAGCAGGAGCGACATCTTGTGGTCGGCCACGAGCTCGCGCCGCACGGCACCCTCGTAGGTGGCCGCCACCTGGGTGGGCGATCCCCCGGCGAGGATCGCGTCGGCGGCCAGGACCCCGGTGAGCAGGGCCTGGCCGATGCCCTCGCCGGTCATGGGGTCGGTGACCGCGGCGGCGTCGCCCGCCCACAGCGTCCGCCCCTTGGCGAGGGCCAGCTCGCCGACGCGGGCGGGGATGGGCCACGCCTGGTGGCGGTCCTCGGGCACCGCGTCGGGCCCGAGGACGCGAGCGATGTGCGGCCGGGCGAGCAGCTCGGGCCAGAGCGCCTTCATCTCCTTGGTGGCGATCTTGGCGCCGCGCTGGATGCCGAAGCCCACGTTCGCCCGGCCGTCGGGGAGCGGGAAGCTCCAGGCGTAGCCCGGCAGCAGGTCGGGCTCGAACCAGACCCAGAGGTCGCGGGCCTCGGGCCCGACGTCGCGGAAGTACTGCCGGAACGCGTGCCACTCGCCCAGGTAGCCGGCCTCGGCGGTGCCGAGCAGCTTCCTCGTCGGCGACCACATGCCGTCGGCCGCGACGACGTGGTCGGCCCGCAGCACGGTCCCGTCGTCGAAGCTGAGCGTCACGTGGCGCCCGTCGTCGGACGCGCCGCGGACCCCGATGCCCTCGAGCACCTTGGCGCCGGCCGCCCGGGCGCGGTCGACCAGCGCCGCGTCGAGGTCCATCCGCCGGGTCACCACCGCGAACTGGCCGCGGTCGCGGGGGAGCGGGAAGGTGGCCACGTGACCGCTCGGCGACCCGACGTGGATGTCGTGCACGGGCGTCCAGGAGGCCACCGCCTCGGGCCGGACGCCGAGGCGCTCGAGCAGGCGCAGCGCACCCGTGGTCAGCCCGTCGCCGCAGATCTTGTCGCGCGGGAAGGTGGCCCGGTCGGCCAGCACCACCGTGCGGCCGGCCTCGGCCAGCACGATGGCCGCGGCGGTGCCGGCGGGGCCGGCGCCCACGATCGCCACGTCGGCCACGGTCGGGTCCGTCATCGCCCGCGAGGGTACGGCGGCACCCCCCGGGCGGCCAACCGGCTCAGGCGGCCAGGACCTCCTCCCATCCGGCCCGGTAGCAGGCGACGAACCGCTCGGGGTCGGTCACCGCGGCCGGGTCGAGGTTCACCCCGATGTGGATGGTGTCGAGGTAGGAGAGGAGGGTCAGGTTGACCGCCGCCCCGGCCATCGGCCCGAGGGCGAACATCTCCTCGACCCGGCCGCCGGCGGTGAACAGCTCGATCGGCGCCCCGGGCACGTTGCTGGCCACCACATCGATGCCGCGGAGCATGGCGCCGAAGAGACCGGTCGCCACCGAGGTGGGCAGGCGGTTGAGGACGCGGGCGAGCGGGTCGACCATCGCCAGGGCCGGCTCGGCCCGCTGCTCGGCCACGAGCTCGCGCATGGTGGCCATGGCGGCCGCCGGATCGGTCTCGGCGACCGGGAGCACGAACCGGGCCGGCGCGAAGTTGTTGCCCGTCCGCTCGCCCTCGTCCTCGGCCCGGAGGTTGATGGGCATGGAGATGCGCAGCGCCTCCACCGGCGCGCCCACCTCCTCGTGGTACCGGCGGAGCCCGGCGGCGGTGGCGGCGAGGAAGGCGTCGTTGAGCCGCCCGCCCGCCCGCTTGGCCGCGGCCTTGGCGTCGCCGAGGGGCAGGCTCACCGTGTCGAAGTGGACCGAGAGGGAGCGCTGGGTCATCACCGGCGACAGGGGGACGTTGGCGGGCGCGGCCAGCCGGGCCACCGAGGCGGCGGTCTCACCCAGGCGTCGCGCCGTGCCGAGCGGGTCGGCGACGGCCGAGGCGACGGCCCCGGCGGCGACGTCGGGCACGCGCTTGGCGATGCCGAGGTTGCGGCGGCGCTCGTGCTCGAAGGCGTCGATGAAGCGCTGGAGCTGGCCCATCACCACGGCGTCGGGCGCATCGGGCAGCTCGACGAGGTCGGCCTCGCGCTCGAGCTCGAACAGCACCAGGGCGATCTGCACGGCCCCCACGCCATCGGTGATGGCGTGGTGGATCTTCATCACCAGGGCGGCGCCGCCATCGGCCAGGTCGGTCACCACCAGGCACTCCCACAGCGGGCGGGCCCGGTCGAAGCCCTGCATCGCCATGGGCTCGGCCAGGTCGAGCACCGAACGCAGGTCGCGGTCGCCGGCGGCCCGCACCCACCGCAGGTGGTAGTCGAGGTCGAAGTGGGGGTCGACCTCCCAGCGGGGCGGGGCGATCGAGTACGGGTTGCCCCGCACCCGCTGGCGCATGCGGGGCACCAGTCGAGTGCCCCGCTCGAGGAGCTGGCGGAGGCGCTTCTCGTCGGGATCGGCATCGAGGCGGAGCACGGCGGTGATCGTCGAGCGCAGGAGCGGGTCCTTCTCGATCGTCCACATGAGCGCATCCGCATCGGTCATGCGGTGCTCGAAGCGCAGCTCTCCCATGGTGACCTCCCGGTGGCGGAGGTCACAGTCTGCCAGCGCTCAGCAGGAGGTGGCGCCCTCGTCGCGGTAGCGGGCGTTGAAGGTGTCGGTGGCGGTGCGCCCGTCGGGGTAGTGGATCGTGCGCTGGGTCGACACGGTGGTGCAGCGCCCGCTGCGCCCTTCGCTCTGGCCGGTCTGCTCGCCGTACGCGTGCTGCGTGGAGTAGAGGGTGACGGTGATGCTGGTGTCGGTGTAGCTGGTCCACACGAGGATCCCGTAGGGGGTGTCGTTGGTCCACGCCAGGTCGGGGTTCGGGAACCCCATCGTGGCCTCCCGGCCGCGGGGGTAGCGGGTGAAGTACTCCGAGTGGGCCTGGTAGGTGTTGATCGGCAGGCCGGCGAAGAAGGCGGCGTTGAACATGGTGGTGGCGAACTGCGAGACGCCGCCGCCGACCTCCTCGACGTGGACGCCATCGGCGATGGCCCCGGCCGGCACGAAGCCCTTCGCTGCGGTGCGCTCGCCCACCACGTCGTTGATCGAGAACCGCTCGCCGGGCTTCACGAGGGTGCCTCGGACGATGTCGGCCATCTTGTGGATGTTGGTGACCCGTGCGGCGCAGCACGGGTGGTAGGTGGTGAAGCTCTTCACCTGGGGCTGGCCGTTCCACTCCACCGTGGTGCCCACCGGCTCCACGATCTTGAGGGCCTCGGCGTCCTCGGTGGTGAAGTCGGGCTCGTCGACGTCGAGCGCCAGCTCCACGGTGCCCGTGCCCCCCGAGATCGCGGCGAGCAGCCGCTGGGGGGTGTCGGCCGCGCAGCAGCGGGTCCCGTCGACGCTCGGGATCAGCTGCACGGCGCCGTCGACCACGGTGAACGAGGCGTCCTTGGCCTCGGTGGTGCCGGGGAGCAGCTGCTGGAGGTCGGCCAGCGCCTTCTCGGCGTCGAGCGTGGCGGTGATGGCGCCGTCGGCCACCTCCGAGCCCACCCACGAGCGGACGGTCGGCGCCGGGACCGTGACCTGCTGGTCGCCGGCGGTGACCGCCAGGCCGTCGGCCGTGCCGGCGGTGAGGGCGTCGGCGAGCTGCTGGGCCTCCTGATCGCTCACGTCGGGGTCGGCGTCCACCGTGTCGGCGTCGACCACGAGGGGCGCCCCCTCCTCGGCCAGCTGGACGAGGCGGTCGCCGACGCCCTCGGGGGAGATCTGGCGCCCGGCGCTCCCGCTGACGATCCCGAAGCCGTCGCCGGTGGGCACCACCGAGGGCTCGGTCGACTCGGCGTTGCCGCCGAGGTCGTCGAGGCCGGCCTGGAGCTGGGCCTCGTCGAGGGTGAAGGTGAGCGGCGCCGGTCGCTCGTCGAGGAACGACGTCAGCCAGAGGGCGGGGCGGGCCACCAACGCTCGTTCGCGGTCGAGCTCGAGGGCGTCGCGGACGGTGGCCTCCTCGTCGAGCTGGAGGCCCAGGTCGCCGGCCGTCGAGGTGTAGGTCTGGTCCTCGGTGCGGATCCGGACCTCGACGTCTGCCTGCTCCTCGGCCAGGTCGGCCACGGTGGCGGCGAGGTCGTCCTCGGGGAACCGGCCGATGTCGCGCCCGGCGAGGGTCACGTTGCGGGGCACCTTGCCGCTGGCGCTGGAGGTGTCGATGGCCCAGGTCGCGAGCAGGGTGGCCACCACGAGCAGCGGGATGGCGATGCCGAGCACGAGGCGGAGCCGGGGACGACGCATCCGACCACCTTGGCACGCGCCGAGCCCGCCGCGGTGCCGCGACGCGAGACCGCGCGAGAGCGTTCGCCGGTTTGTCATGATGGGCGTCCGCGACAGGGACGACAGCGAAGGGGACCACCGTGGGGATCTGCGACGGGCGCGTGTGCATCGTGACGGGAGCCGGGCGCGGCATCGGTCGCGAGCACTCGCTGATGCTGGCGGCCCAGGGCGCCAGGGTGGTGGTCAACGACATCGGCGGTGAGGTCGACGGCAGCGGTCGCTCCACCGGCCCGGCGCAGGACGTGGTCGACGAGATCGTGGCCGCCGGCGGCGAGGCGGTGGCCAACGGCGACGACATCTCCACCTGGGACGGCGCCGAGCGGCTGGTGCAGCAGGCCGTGTCGGACTTCGGCACGCTCGACGTCGTCGTCAACAACGCCGGCATCCTGCGCGACCGGATGCTCGCCAACATGACCGAGGCCGAGTGGGATGCGGTGATCGCCGTGCACCTGAAGGGGACCTTCGGGCCGTCGCGGCACGCGGCGGCGTACTGGCGCGAGAAGGTGAAGGCCGGGGAGGTCGTCGATGCTCGGATCATCAACACCTCGTCGCCGTCGGGCATCTACGGCAACGTCGGCCAGACGAACTACGGCGCGGCCAAGGCGGGCATCGCCGCGTTCACGATCATCGCGGCGAAGGAGCTCGCCCGCTACGGGGTCACGGTGAACGCGGTCGCCCCCGCGGCGCTGACCCGCATGACCGAGAACCTCGGCATGGGGCAGGCCGACGACATGACCAAGGCCATGCTGTCGCCTCGCTGGATCGCGCCGATCGTCACCTGGCTCGCGTCGGCGGAGTCGTCGGGGGTCACCGGCCGGGTGTTCGACGTCACCGGCCAGGCGCTCTCGGTGGCGGAGGGCTGGCACCGCGGGCCCACCCAGGAGCACCCCACCGACGATCCCGCCGAGCTGGGCGAGGTCGTGACCCGTCTCGTCGCCGAGGCCCGCCCGAACGCCAACATGTACGGCTACGACGAGAGCTAGGAGCACCCGTGCCGATCAACCCCGATGCCGTGGGCGCCACCGGCGCGCCCTTCCGCCACGCCTGGGACGAGCGCGACGTGATCCTCTACGCCTTGGGCGTCGGGGCGGGCGCCGACGACCCGCTCCAGGAGCTCCAGTTCACCACCGAGAACTCCCAGGACACCGAGCTGGCCGTGCTCCCCACCATGGCCGTCGTGCTCGGCGTCGGCGGGGCCAGCGCCTTCGGGAGCATCGGCACGTTCAACCCGGCGATGCTCGTCCACGGCGAGCAGGCCATCACCCTCCACGGCACCATCCCGGTGAAGGGCGAGGTCGAGACCGTCGGCACCATCACCGGCATCTACGACAAGGGCAAGGGCGCCGTCATCGAGGTCACCTCGACCTCCACCGATGTGGCCACCGGCCAGCCCCTCTTCACCAACGTGATGTCGGCGTTCATCCGCGGCGAGGGCGGTTGGGGTGGCGACCGGGGGCCGTCGGGGCCGAAGAACGAGGCGCCCGAGCGCGAGCCAGACCACACCCGCACCTACGCCACCCGCACCGACCAGGCGCTGCTCTACCGCCTCTCAGGCGACCGCAACCCGCTGCACTCGGACCCGGCGTTCGCCGCCTTCGGGGGCTTCGACCGACCGATCCTGCACGGCCTGTGCACCTACGGCTTCAGCGGCCGGGCGCTGCTCCACCTCCTCTGCGGATCGGACCCGAGCCGGTTCGTGGCCATGGAGGGCCGGTTCTCGTCGCCGGTGCTGCCCGGCGAGGAGCTCACCGTCGAGGCGTGGGAGACCGGCGAGGGCGAGGCCGTCTTCCGCACGCGGGGCGGCGACGGCCGGGTCGTGCTCGACGCCGGCAAGCTCACCTACGTGGCGGGCTGACGTGGATCGGCCCACGGCGCCCGAGCTCACCGCGCCGCTGGTCGACGAGTCGTTCTACGCGGGCGACCCGTTCCCCACCTACGCCCGTCTCCGAGCCGAGGCGCCCGTGGTCTGGCACCAGCCCGACGACGGCCCCGGATGGTGGGTCGTCAGCACCCTGCCCGAGGTGCTGGAGGTGTCGCGCGACCCGTCGCGCTTCTGCTCGGGCCAGGGGATCCTCACCTTCGAGATCGGCGTCGAGTACCCCTCGCCGCCGACGATGATGCACACGGATCCGCCGGACCACACGCGCTACCGCAAGCTGGTCCAGCCGGGCTTCACGCCGTCGAAGATCCGCGCCCTCGAGGAGCCCGTGCGGGCGATCGCTCGCACGTTCGTCGACCAGCTGCCCACCGATGAGGTGGTCGACCTGGTGCCCGCCCTCGCCGAGCCGGTCCCGGTGCACGTCATCGCCGACCTCCTCGGGGTCGAGGACCGAGACCGCTTCGTGCTCTGGTCCGATGCCACGATCCCCGGCGCGTCGGAGATGTCGTTCGAGCAGTGCCAGGCCCTGATGGCCGAGATGCAGGCGTTCCTCATGGAGGCCGGGCGGTCGCGCCGCGGCGGCGCCGGCGACGACCTCATCACCACGTTGGCCAACGTGGAGGTCGACGGCGAGGCGCTCTCCGACGACGAGCTGCTGATGTTCTTCAACCAGCTGCTCGTGGCGGGCAACGAGACCACCCGCAACATGATCTCCGGCGGCCTGTGGGCGCTGGCGACCAACCCGGGGGAGTGGGACCGCCTGGTGGCCGACCCGGCGCTCATCCCGTCGTGCGTCGAGGAGTGGCTGCGGTGGACGACACCGGTCGTCGCCTTCCTGCGCACCGCGCAGGTCGACACCGAGCTGCGCGGGGTGCCCATCGCCGCGGGCGATCCGATCCTGCTCCTCTACGCCGCCGCCAACCGAGACGAGGCGGCGTTCGGGGCCGACAGCGACGCCTTCCGCATCGACCGCGACCCCAACCCGCAGGTGGCGTTCGGCTTCGGGCCCCACTTCTGCATCGGGGCCGCGCTCGCCCGCCTCGAGGGCCGGATCGTGCTCGAGGAGCTCCTCGCCCGGTGGCGAGGCCTCGAGCCGGCCGGTGAGGTGAAGCGCACCGGCTCCGCGATCATCGCCGGGCTGAAGCGGGCGCCCGTGGTGCTCCGGGCCTGAGCCCCCGAGCGGCCAGAGGGGCGGCGCGCTAGCGCCAGTCGAAGAGCCAGTGGCGCCCGAAGAGGGTGGCGGCGAGCGCGCCCAGGGCCGGCACCAGGTTGTCCATCAGCTCCGGGCAGTACGTGTAGTGCTGCACGGCGAGCTCGAAGGCGCTGCGCGCATCCTCCGGCGGCCGCTCGACGAGCAGTTCGAGGCGCTCGAGCCCCATGGCCACCAGCTCGGCCCCGTGGAGCTCGGACCACAGGTGGAGCACGGCGAGGTGCTGGGGGCCGTCGATCTCCTCGCGCTCGGCGCCCGACCACGCGAGCAGGGCGGGCACCTCCCACCCGGCCACCGCCGGCACGAGGGCGATCGTCACGGCCGGGCCCGACACGGCCCGGACGGCGGCCTCGTCGGGGCGGGCGGCCATCCGCTCGCGGATCGCCCCGGCATCGGCCTCGAGCTTGGCCAGGTGGCGGGGGACGTCGTCGAGGTAGCCGTCGTGAGCGACCTTCGCCATCCAGCCGTCGAAGAGCTCGGCCACGTCGGGGGCGTCCTCGAGCTCCGGGATGCCCGGGGTCGAGCGGGCGAGCATCTCCAGGCGCCAGGTGAGCTGGTCGACCACCTGGGCGTCGTCGCCGAGCAGGATCGGCCAGAGCCCGGTGCGCGGGTGCCGGTCGCGCAGCTGGCGCCAGAGGTCGAGCGCCGCGGCCCCGCCGGCCACCTCGTGGCGCCACGCCTGCTCGCCGCGCAGGGTGAGGCACCACGGCTCGAAGCCAGCCGGCGGCGGCGCACCGCCCGGGAGCAGCCCGGCGGCCACGTCAGAACAGCCGCAGCTCGCGCGACTCGATGCCGCGCAGCTCGTCGTAGTCGACCTCCAGCCAGGCGATCTCCCGGTCGCTGGCCAGCACCTTGGCCTGGGGCTTGATCTGCTGGGCCACGAACATCCCGCGCACGGGGCGCAGCATCGGGTCCCGGTTCAGGAACTCGAGGTAGCGGGTGAGCTGCTCGACGCCGTCGATCTCGCCCCGGCGCTTCACCTCGATGGCCACCGTGGCGCCGTCGGCGTCCTTGCACAGCAGGTCGACCGGTCCGATGTCGGTGGGGTACTCGCGGCGGACGAGGCGGAGCCCCTCGGCGATGGACGTGCAGTTGGCGGCCAGCAGCTCCTGGAGGTGGGCCTCGACGCCGTCCTTCTGGAGCCCCGGGTCGACGCCGAGCTCGTGGGCGCTGTCCGACAGCACCTCGTCGAGCGTGATCGTGAGCACCTCGCCCTTCGGGTTGGTGACCGTCCACTCGCCGTCGCCCTCGGTGAGCCGGTTGGGGGCGTTCATCCAGTTGAGCGGCTTGTAGGCCCCACCGTCCGCGTGGACGGCCACGCACCCGTCGGCCTTCACCATGATGAGCCGCGTGGCGAGGGGCAGGTGAGCGGTCAGCCGGCCCTCGTAGTGCACTTCGCAGCGGGCGATCACCAGGCGCACGGTGGGCAGCGTAGTGAGCGGCACCACCCGTCCCCGACGGCCGCGGGCGCGACCGCGTGGCGCACTGTCGGAGCTCTGGCGGGGCGCGCCATACTTGCCGCGCCGTGACCACTTCCTGGCCGCTCGTCGGGCGGCAACAGGCGCTCGACCGTGTCCGCACGGAGCTGCGCCGGACCGACATCTCGGGGCTCGTCCTCGTGGGGCCGCCCGGGGTCGGCAAGACGCGCCTGGCGATGGAGTGCCGGGCGGTGGGGGAGTCGAGTGGCCTCGCCACCGCGCTGGCGGTCGGCAGCCGCGCCGCGGCCGAGATCCCCCTCGGGGCGCTCGCGCCCCTGCTGCCCCCGGCCTCGGGAGCGTCCGAGCGGGGCGTGGCGATGCTCAAGCAGGCCACCGACGGGCTGCTCGGACTGGCCGGCGGCCGGCCGCTGCTGCTCGTCGTGGACGACGCCCACAACCTCGACGACGCCTCGGCGCTCGTGCTGCACGGGCTCGCGGTCGCCCGGACGGCGTTCGTCGTGACCACCGTCCGATCGGGCGAGCGGGTGCCCGACCCCGTCGTGGCCCTCTGGAAGGACGGGCTGGCCGAGCGCCTCGAGCTCGAGCCCCTCGGTCAGCAGGAGGTCGCCGAGCTGCTCGAGACCGTCCTCGGTGGTCCCGTCGAAGGCAAGGTCCTGCGGCAGTTCTGGACCGCCAGCGAGGGCAACGTGCTCTACCTGCGCGAGCTCGTGCTCGGGTCGTTGGACGCCAAGACCCTGGTCGACGACGCCGGGCTCTGGCGCCTCGTCGGCGAGGTGTCGAGCTCGCCCCGGCTCACCGACCTGGTCGAGGCTCGCCTGGCCGGCCTGGACGACGAGGAGGTGGCCGCCCTCGAGCTCGTGGCGTTCGGTGAGCCCATCGGCGTCGACGTCATCGAGCGCCTCACCACCGGCGGGGCCCTCGAGCGCCTCGAGCGACGGGGCCTGCTCGCCACCGAGGTCGACGAGCGGCGCGTGCAGGCCCGCCTGGCCCATCCCCTCCACGGCGACGTCCTGCGGGAGCGGACCCCCCGGATCCGGGCCCGTTCGGTGCGGCGGGCGCTGGCGGACGAGGTCGAGGGGTCGGGGATGCGCCGGCGGGGCGACGTCTTGCGGGTGGCCCTCTGGCGCCTCGACGGCGGTGGGCCGGGCCGTCCCGACGTCCTGCTCGAAGCGGCCCGCCAGGCCACGTTCGCCAACAACTACGACGTCGCGGTCCGCCTCGCCCGGGCCGCCTACGAGCTCGAGCCGTCCTTCGACGCCGGCCACATCCTCGCCGACGCCCTCTACTCGTCGGGCGCGGTGGCCGAGATCGAGACCGTGCTCGCCAGCATCGACGACCTCGCGGCCAGCGAGCCCGATCGCTCCCGGGTGGCCCTGCTGCGGTCGTTCAACCTGTTCTGGCACCTCGGGGACCTCGATCGGGCCGTCACCGTGGTGGAGCACCTCCTCGACGGCCTCGAGGACCCGGAGCTGGTCGGGGAGGCCCGCGGGGTGCTGGCGCTGTACGACGTCGCGGTCGGGCACGCCGAGCGGGGTCTCCCCGCGATCGAGCCCCTGTTCGACGGCGGCGCCGGCCGCGCCTTCCTGCAGGCCGCGCTCGCCGGGAGCCTGGGCCTGCCCGCCCTCGGGAGGGCCGAGCAGGCCCGCGACCTCGCGGTCCGCGGGCACGCCGCCCACCGCGGCCGGGTGCCGAGCATGTACGAGCCGTCGCTGCTGCGCGTCGCGCAGGTGCTCGCCCTCACGGCGCTCGGGCGCATCCCCGAGGCCGACCAGCTGGGCCACGAGGGGTACGCGATCGCGGTGGGCGAGAACGACGGTGCGGGGTGGGCCTTCCACTGCCTCGCGCTCGGTCGGTGCACGCTCGACCGCGGGCGCGTGGTGGACTCGCTGCGCTGGTGGCGCGAGGCGGCCGCGCTCTTCGAGGCCGTCGGGCACCGTGGTCCCCACCGGTGGGCGCTGATCGGCCAGGTGTTCGCCCACGCCGTCGGGGGCGACGCCCCCGCGGCCCGCAAGGCCCACGAGGAGCTCCTCGCCCTCGGCCCGCACCCTGCGGCGCTGAACGACCCGGACCTCGAGCGGGCCCTGGCCTGGGCCGCGGCCGCCGACGGCGACCTGCGGGCGGCCCGCGAGCGCCTGGTGGCGGTCGCGGCCGCCGACCGGGCGCACGGTCATCTCGGCCAGGAGCTCGAGGCGCTCCACGACCTCGCCCGGCTGGGTGGTGCGGCCGAGGCCCAGGCGCGGGTGCACGAGGTGGCGCCCCGCGTGGAGGGGGCGTTGGCCGACGCCCGCCTCGCCCACGTCGACGCCCTCGTGGCCGGCGATGCCGCCCGCCTCGTCGAGGCGGGTGAGGCCCTGGCCGCCTGCGGGGCCTCGCTGGCGGCCGCCGAGGCGCTCGAGGCGGCGGCCGCGGCCCACCGGCGGACCGGCGACAGCCGGGAGGCCACGGCCTGCCTGCGCCGGGTGGGTGAGCTGCGGCTCGAGTGCGAGGGCGCCGCCACGCCCGGGCTGGCCCGGCTGGAGGCGCCGACGCCGCTCACCCGGCGCGAGTCCGAGATCGCGTCGCTCGCGGCCGAGGGGCTGGCCAGCAAGGAGATCGCCGCGCGGCTGTTCGTGTCCGTCCGCACGGTCGACAACCACCTGGCTCGGATCTACGACAAGCTCGGGGTCGCGGGACGGGCCGGCCTCGCCGAGGCGCTCAAGGCTGCGCCCCTGAGCTGACGACGGTGACGTGATGGGCGACAACGCAGCGTTGAGCTGGCCGCTGACCGGCCGAGCCGAGGAGCTCGAGTCCCTGCGCGCCGCGGTCGAGGCGCGGGCGTCGGCCGGGGTGGTGCTGATCGGGCCCGCCGGGGTGGGCAAGACCCGGCTCGCCAAGGAGTGCCTCTCCATGGGCGAGGAGGCGGGCTTCACGACCGCGCTCGCGGTCGCGAGCCGGGCGGCCGCGGGCATCCCCCTCGGCGCGCTCGCCAGCTTGTTGCCGGCGATGCCCGAAGCGGCGGCCTCGGGCATCGGCCTCCTCCAGTACGCGCAGGAGGGGCTCGCCCGCCTCGCCGGCGACCGGCCCCTGCTGCTCGTGGTGGACGACGCCCACAACCTCGACGACGCCTCGGCGGTGCTGCTCCAACAGCTCGCCGCCTCGGCCGCCGCCTTCATCGTGGCGACCGTGCGCACGGGCGAGCTCGTCCCCGAGCCGGTCGCCGCGCTGTGGAAGGAGGGGCTCGCCGAGCGCGTCGAGCTGGGCGCCCTCTCCGCCCCCGCCACGGAGGCGTTGCTCGAGCGCGTGCTCGGGGCACCGGTCGAGGCGGTGGCCGTGCGCCAGCTGTGGGAGGCCAGCCAGGGCAACGTGCTGTACCTCCGCGAGCTGGTCCTGGCCGCGCTGGGGACCCACACGCTGGTGGACGACGCCGGGCTGTGGCGGGTGGTGGGTGAGGTGTCGGCGTCGCCCCGGTTGCGCGATCTCGTCGACGCCCGTCTCGCCGGGCTGGACGAGGACGAGGTCGCGGCGCTGGAGCTGGTGGCGTTCGGCGAGCCCCTCGCGCTCGGTGTCCTCGACCACCTCGGGGTGACCGCGCCCGTCGAGCGGCTCGAGCGCAAGAGCATCGTCGCGATCGACGCCGGTGCCGACCCCGAGGTCCGCCTGGCCCACCCGCTGCACGGCGACGTGCTGCGGGACCGGACCCCGGTGCTTCGCTCGCGGCGGGCCCGGCGCCTGCTCGCGGACGCGGTCGAGGCGGTCGGCGGGGACCGGCCGGGCGAGGTCCTGCGGGTGGCGCTCTGGCGGCTCGACGGTGGCGGGCCCATCGAGCCGGACGCCCTCGTCGCCGGTGCCGCGCTGGCGGGACACGCCTTCGACTACGCCACCGCCGAGCGCCTGGCCCGGGCCGCCTTCGAGGCCGAGCCCAGCTTCGCCGCCGGCTACCTGCTCGCCGGCGCGATGAACGAGCGCGGCGACGCGACCGGGGTCGAGGCGGTGCTGGCGCAGCTCAGCGACCTCACCGAGGGCGAGGACGACAAGGCCTCCATGGCCGGGCTCCGGGTGGCGAACCTGTTCTGGCGGGCACGCGACCTCGAGGCGGCCATCGCCGTGGGGGAGCAGGTGGCCGCCGAGCTCACCGAGCCGGACGCCCGGGACTACGTCCTGAGCCACGTCGGGGTGGTCGAGGCCAGCGCGGGCCGGTCGCCGGCGTCGATCGATCGCGTCGCCCCGCTCTTCGACGCCTCGGCGGGACGGACCTTCTACCACGTCGCCCTCGCGGGCGCGCTGGCGCTTCCCCTCGTCGGGCGGCCGGGCGAGGGTGCGGCGATGGCGCAGCGGGGCATCGACACCCACGCCGGCCTGGGGGTCCAGGGCCGGATCTTCGAGGTCTCGCTGATCACCGCGGCGCGCTCGATCGCCCTGCTCGAGGAGGGCAGGGTCGACGAGGCCCGCTCGCTCGCCGTGGAGGGCTTCGACCGCGCGGTGCTCGACCAGGACGACGTGGGCCGCTCCCAGTTCGCGCTGGCGCTGGGCCTGATCGGGCTCGAGTCCGGCGACGCCGCCGACGCGGCGCGACGGTTCCGCGAGGCCGAGGCGCGGTTCCGGCGCGACCGCCACGACGGCATGACCCGGTGGGCCCTCGGCGGGCTGCTCTTCGCCCAGGCCCTGCTGCGCGACGTCGACGGCGCGCTCGCCACCGAGGCCGATCTCGACGCGGTGGGCGAGCATCCCGCCCACTTCACCGAGACGATCATCCGTCGGGCCCGGGCGTGGCTGCGCCTCGCGCAGCACGATCGAGCGCGGGCGCTCGACCTGTTGCGCGAGGCGGCCGCCGACGCCGGCGACCGGGGCCTGCCCACGCGCGAGCTCCCGGCGCTGCACGACCTCGCCCGCCTCGGCGAGGCGGGCGAGGTGCTCGAGCGGGCCCGGGAGGTGGCTGCTCGCATCACGGGCACCTCGGCCCCGGCCCGCCTCGCCCATGTCGAGGCGCTGGCCACCGGCGACGCCGCGGCCCTCGTGGCCGCGTCGGATGCACTCGACGGCCAAGGCCTCGGTGTGGCGGCGGCCGAGGCGATGGTCGCCGCGGCCGATGCCTGGCGCAGCGCCGGCGACGGCCGCCGGGCGGCCCAGTGCGCCCGGCGCTCACAGGAGCTGGCCCGGCGGTGTGAGGGCGTGGTGACCCCCGGGCTCGTGCAGGCCGACTCGATCGTGCCCCTCACCAAGCGTGAGCGCGAGATCGCCCTCCTCGGCGCCGAGGGTCTGTCGAGCCGGCAGATCGCGGAGCGGCTGGTGGTGTCCATCCGCACCGTCGACAACCACCTGGCCCGCATCTACGACAAGCTCGGCGTGTCGGGTCGCTCCGAGCTCGGCGAGGCGCTCGGCAACCTCGAGTGACGGCGGCTCCCGGGGGCGGCCGATCCCGGGGGCTCAGCGCCGGAAGACCCCGAGCTTGTCGTTGCGGTGGGCGAACCGGCGTCGGATCACCTCGCGCCGCTCCTGGAGCTCGGCGTAGGTCAGCGCCTCGGTGCCGGCGTCCACGCCGAAGCTGGCCTTGACCCCCTCGAGGTCCACCTCGTACGAGCGCGGGTCGATGCCGACCTCGGCGGCGATGCGCTCGCCGTGGGTCTGGGCGAAGTAGAGGGCCAGGTTCGTGATCTCGGCGAACAGGTCCAGCTCGGGCGCCAGGGTGGCGATGGCGCCGTCGAGGAACACCATGTTCTTGACGAAGAGCATCAGCTCCTTCGGCATGCGGGCGCCGTACGCGAGCAGGCCCTTCATGACCTGTTGGATCTCGGCCACCATCTCGTCGGGGGTCAGCGTGGTGGGGTCGACCGGGGGACGGTCGAGGCCGAGGTCGCGGATCACCGCGCCCAGGTCGGTGTCCGGCGGCAGGGCCCCGAGGTCGCGCAGGGCGGCGAGCTGGCCCGGCACGTCGTTCATCGTGGCGCCCATCAACAGGCGCAGGAACGCCAGCCGGCGACGCTCCTCGAGCCGCCCGGTGATGCCGAAGTCGAGCAGCGCGGTGCGGCCGTCGGGGAGGACCCGCAGGTTGCCCCCGTGCAGGTCGCCGTGGAAGACGCCGTGCATCATCGCCCCCTCCAGGAAGGCGATCATCCCCGTCCGCACGATGCCGTAGGTGTCGACCCCGGCCTCGACCATGCCCGCGACGTCGTCGAAGGCGAACCCGTCCAGGCGCTCCATCACCAGGACCCGCCGGGTGACCAGGGCCGGGTGGGGCCGGGGGATGACGTAGCCGCGCTGGCCGAGGGCGGCGAGGGACCACGCCACGTCGAGCATGTTCTCGGCCTCGAGCCGGAAGTCGAGCTCCTCGTTGATGGTCTCGGCGAACAGCTCGACGAGCGCCGGCGGGTTCGCCAGCGAGGCGATGGGGATGCGCCCGACGAGGAACGGGGCCACCCAGGCCATGACCCGCAGGTCGTCGTGCACGAGGCGTCCCACCGACGGTCGCTGCACCTTGACCACCACCGCCTCCCCGCTGTGGAGCACGGCGCCGTGCACCTGGGCGATCGACGCCGCGGCGATCGGGGAGCGGTCGAAGGACGCGAAGACGTCCTCCAGTCGGGCCCCCAGGTCCTCCTCGACGACCCGGCGCACCACGTCGAACGGCTCGGCGGGCACGCGGTCGCGGCACTTCTTGAACTCGTCGACGAGCTCGGCCGGAAAGATGCCCTCACCCGACGAGATGATCTGCCCCAGCTTGATGTACGTGGGGCCCAGGCGCTCGGCGGCGACCCGCAGCCGACGCGAGATCCCGAGGCGCGACCGCTCGCCGCCCCGCGGGCGCTCGCGGGCCGCCCACAGGCCGAGGGCGAGGCCGAGGTGGCGCAGCACCCGGAGCAGGCGACCCAGGGGCGGGCGCCGACCGGGCTCGACCAGCTTGGGCACCTGGCGGCGGCGGACCTCCCGGACGAGGTCGAGGCCGCGCCGCCACGCGAGGTCGTCGGGACGGTCGAGCACCCAGGGGGGGTGGTCGCTGAACGCCCCGTGCTCGAGGTCCGGGGGCACGGTCATGCCCTCAGGGTGGCACCACGACGCCCGGATCCACGAACCGGGCCGGTAGTACCCTGAGCGGTGCCCCGTGGCTCGGGGCGGACCGGGGGAGCGACATGGCCGAGGGCTGGATCGTCGACGACGCACCGAGCGCTCGGTACCCGATCTACACGCGGGGCAACGTGGGGGAGGTCTTCCCGGACCCGGTGGCGCCGCTCTCGGCCACCCTGGCCATCACGCCCTACGCGGAGCCCGGCTGGCGCGACGCCGTCGTGCGGACGGGCGTGTTCAGCGCCGACGAGTTCGACCCCGACCGCAACGAGATCATCGGCGTCTTCGGCGGCTACTGCTACCTGAACGTCTCGATCAACCGCATCTCGGGCGTCCGGGTGCCGGGCATGACCCCCGAGATGATCGACCTGGCGCTGTTCGGCGACCAGCCCGGGGCGCCGCCCTACGAGCCCCGGCCCGGCGACGACGACCCCGAGCGCGCCACCGCCGCGTTCGAGTGGCTGATCTGGGTGATGACGGCCACCGAGCTGCCCGAGCTCGTCGAGGACGAGCGGCGCACCAAGCAGCTCCGGGACCAGCGCCCCGACGTGGGGGCCCTGTCCGAGGCCCAGCTGGTCGACCGCACCCGAGCGCTGTTCGCCGAGCACTTCCGGCGTCTCTTCGCCCAGCACATCTTCGTGTCCAGCTCGGTGCAGATCCCCCTCGGCGTCATCACCCAGGCCTGCGCCGCGGCGGGTGACCCCTCGCTCGCGATGCGACTCGTGGCCGGCCTCGGCGACGTCGAGTCGGCGGCGCCGTCGTTCGCGCTGTGGCGGCTGGGCCGGCGGGTGGCGGCCTCGCCGGGACTCACCGCCGCGTTCGACGGCGGCGTGCCCGGCCTGTCGGACCGGCTCGAGGCCGGACGGGGCGACTCCGAGGTCGACACGTTCCTGGCCGAGCTCGACGCGTTCCTGCGCGAGCACGGGTCCCGTGGCCCCAACGAGTGGGAGACCAGCGCGCACACCTGGGAGACCCGACCGGAGCTGGTCCTCGCCGCGCTCGACCGGCTCCGCCTCCTCGACGACGCGGACGACCCCGCCCGCCACCAC